>JACMRC010000431.1 GCA_014376655.1 Mucilaginibacter sp.
AGATTGCTTTAATTACCAGCACCTATCAAAAAGGGATCCGTGATTTTGATGCTAACCTGGCTTTCGAGGCCATGATGCATCAGCAAACTACACCGGGTGTAGTAACGCCCGAGGGGGGATTTGCCGGTAACAGATATTATAAATCATACCTTGAATTAGGTTACGTACCTAATGAAGAGGGACAGGTGTCCAATTCGTTAGAATATGCTTATGACGATTGGTGCGTTGGCCAGTTTGCCAAAGCTTTAGGTAAGACTAAAGAAGCAGATATGTTTATGGAACGTGCCGATGCCTTTAAAAAAGTATGGGATCCATCGGTTAAATATATCCGCATGAAACACCGCGATGGTACCTGGGTAAAAGACTGGAGCCCGCTTTGCTGCACCGCTTTTAACGGTCCGGGTTATTTAGAAGGTAACGCCTGGCAATACAGCTTTTTTAAACCACATGATGTGCAGGGTATAATTAACCTGATGGGCCGGGATGAGTTCAATAACAGGCTTGATGAAGGTTTTGTAAAATCATCGAAGTTTAGCTTTAATGCCGATGGAGATATGTATGACCTGGTGCCGGTTAACCATGGCAACCAACCCAATATGCAGGCAGCGTGGTTATTCAACTATTCGGGCAAACCATGGCTTACCCAAAAATGGACCCGCGAGATAATGACTAAATATTATGGCTCAACACCATACCACGGTTGGTTAGGCGACGAAGATGAGGGCCAAATGGGTGCCTGGTATGTAATGGCAGCGATGGGCTTGTTTGAAACAGATGGCGGATCATCAACCAAACCATTCTATGAAATTGGTAGCCCGTTATTCGCTAAAACAACCATTACTTTAGATAACCACTATTATAAAGGGAAAACCTTTACAATCGAAGCTAAAAATACATCGGCAGTAAATAAATACATCCAATCGGCATCGTTTAACGGTAAGCCGTTAACTAAACCGTGGATCTACCATGAAGATGCTGTAAATGGTGGGCATTTGGTGTTGGTTATGGGGCCAAAACCAAATATGAAATGGGGTAGCAAACCTACCGATGCGCCGCCATCAATGTCGCCTATTGAAAAATAGAATTTGAGGAGAGAGAAGAACCAATTACTAATAAACCAATAATTATGAAAGAAGGAAAAAGCATTAGCCTGAGTACTATAACCATTGTAGCCTCGCTGGGTGGTTTCTTGTTCGGGTTTGACATGGCTGTTATTTCGGGCGTGTTGCCGCTTATCGAAAAACAGTTTGGATTAACAGCAGCACAGGAAGGCTGGTTTGTATCATGCGCCCTGGTTGGCTGTATTATAGGCGTAGCTTTTTCAGGAGAGTTAAGTGATAGGATAGGCAGAAAAAAACCGTTGTTTTTAGCGGCTGTATTATTCCTGGTGTCGGCTTTGGGTTGCACCTTCGCGCCATCCTTATCGTTAGTTATCGCTTCGCGATTGTTGGGTGGTATAGGTATTGGTATCGCATCTAACGTTGTGCCTTTATACATTTCAGAGATAGCTCCCGCCAAAATAAGGGGCAGCCTGGTTACTTATTACCAGTTTGCTATAACTTTTGGTATTTTGGTCGCCTACCTTACAAATGCAGCTTTAGTTAGCTACGCCACAGGCTCGGCAACAACATCGCTATTTCATAACGAGATATGGCGGGTGATGCTTGGGATAGGTGCTATACCTGCCTGCCTGTTTTTAGCCGGGATATTCATCGTACCCGAAAGCCCGCGCTGGTTGATCCAGAACGGTAGGGAAAGAGAAGGTATCGCCATTAAAAACAGCATAACAGGATCTGAGAAAGACGAAGTAACCGAACAACCCGGTGTACATAAACAGGGATCATATAAAGAACTTTTTGCCCCCGGCATGCGCAAAGCTTTATTGATAGGTATTTTATTGCCTTTGTTCTCGCAATTCAGCGGTATTAACGCGATTATTTATTACGGGCCAAGTATTTTAAGTAATGCCGGTATTTCATTAAGTAACTCGCTAATAAGCCAGATCATTTTCGGTGCTGCAAATATGCTGTTTACATTAATAGCCATTTGGAAGGTAGATAGCTGGGGCCGTCGCCCATTATATTTATGGGGAACGGCTGGTGCAGCCATAACATTGTTGGCTACAGGATTATGCTTCTATTACGGCGCTACAGCCAGTATATGGCTATTAGTATGTGTATTATCATTCCTGGCTTGTTTTGCTTTTTCAATTGGCCCATTAAAATTTGTGGTGGCTCCAGAGATATTTCCTAATGCTATACGTGGCAGGGCTTTAGCCATTAGTATTATGGTTATGTGGATAGCCGACACTATAGTTGGGCAATTAACTCCAATTTTATTAAAGGAGATTGGCAGCGCCGGTACTTTTTGGTTCTTCTCGTTGTTTTGCGTTGTAGCCTTTATTGCGGTATATAAATTATTGCCCGAAACCAAAGGACAATCATTAGAGCATATAGAAAACTACTGGAAAGAAAAAGGTGTTGATGCTTCAGCGCATCAGCAAGATGATCAACATATCCCTATTCATTAAAAACATGTTAAAGAAAATTATACATCCGTTTAAGTGGGCAGGCTTTGCCCTATTTGCTGTTGTCTTATCTACAACAACCTATGCCCAGCAATCAGATCTGACCCAATATGTCGATCCACTTATTGGCACGGCGCACTCGCGCTGGTTTTTTTTCACGCCGGGTGCAGCCCCGTTTGGCATGGCAAAGCCAGGACCATCAACCAATGCGCATAACGGCAACGCCCACGGTTGGGACGCTGTGGGGTATGATTACAGGGAGCACTCTATTGAAGGGTTTGCCAATTTTCATGAGTTCCAGGTAGGTGGTGTGGTATTTGCACCCATTACCGGTAAACTGCAAACTGTCCCGGGGAAACTAACCGAGCCTGAGAAAGGCTATCGTTCAGAATTTGACAGGAAAGACGAGAAAGCCACAGCCGGATATTATTCTGTTTTGCTGAAAGATTATAATATCAAAGCCGAACTGACCGCTACCAAGCGTGTGGCTTATCATCGTTATACTTTTCCGGCCGGAAATGAATCACATATTTTATTTGATATCGGCAATAAAGCGGGTGAGAGCGGTGAGGTAAAAGATGCCAAAGTGTACATGACAGCAGATGGCAGGATAGAAGGTTATGTAATTACCCGCCCGGTATATGTACTTAAATACCAACCAGAGGCACAAGTAGAAATGTATTTCTCGGCTGTGGTTGATAAAAAACCAACCAGCTACGGTATATTTCATGGCGAAGAAACCGTAGCCGGCCAAAAGGAAGCAACGGGTAAGGGCGCAGGCCTATATCTCAGCTTTAGTACCAAAAAGGGTGAGAGTGTAACTATAAAAGCCGGGTTGTCTTATACATCAATAGCAAACGCGCGCTTAAACCTGCAGACAGAAGCAACAGGATTAAGCTTTGGTGCTGTAAAAAAGAAAACTTATACCGAATGGAACAATTACCTGCATCGCATAGAGGTTGGAACGTTTAAAAAGGAAGATAAAGTTAAATTTTATACCGGTTTATACCATGCCCTTGCCGGCCGTGGTTTGGCAAGTGACGTAAATGGTGCCTATCCTAAAAATGACGGAGCTGTAGGCCAGATCCCGTTAGGTAAAGATGGTAAGCCAATTCATAACCATTACAACACGGATGCTATTTGGGGCGCTTTTTGGAATCTTACGCAACTTTGGGCCATTGCCTATCCCGAATACTATTCGGATTATGTTAAGACCCAGCTGTTGGTTTATAAAGACTCTGGTTGGTTGGCTGATGGTATTGCTAACAGCAAATATGTATCGGGCGTAGGAACAAATTTTGTGAGTTTAATTATTGCAAGCGCCTATAATGTAGGTATCCGAGATTTTGATATTAAAACCGGATATGCGGCAGCATTAAAGAATGAGATTGATGGGAAAGATCGCCCACGCGGGGCGGGAAAGGTTGATGTAGACCGCTTTGTGAAATATGGCTATGTGCCTCATATGGATAGTGGCCAGGGCGGGGGAGAAGCGTGGCAATATTCGGCATCGCATACTTTGGAGTATTCGTTTAGTTCGTATGCCGTGGCGCAAATGGCTAAGTTGTTGGGGAAGCAGGCTGATTATAAGGAGTTAATGCGCTTATCAAAAGGTTGGGAAAATATCTTTGACCCAAAGCTAAAACTGATTCATCCCAAAACTGCAGATGGTGAATTTATAAGTAATTTTAAGCCATCTGAGGCATGGCGTGGTTTCCAGGAAGGAAATGCTATACAGTATACTTATTATGTG
>JACMRC010000432.1 GCA_014376655.1 Mucilaginibacter sp.
ACCTTAACTGGCCCGAGCGTTATATTTCAATAGCCGCAGGTACAAAAATGGCCTTAAACGGATTAGGTAACATATTTTCAACCCCCTTCACCGGCATTTTAAAAATGGGTGCACACGCTTATGTTTTAAATCGTGGCGTCTGCGGCCATTGCGCTATCTATTCAAAAATTGGAAAAAATACACAGGAGCCTATTGATATCAATATCCGCACCGCTTTCACTATAAACAAACCACGTAAAGAGGTTTACAAGTTTTGGCGCAAACTAGATAACCTGCCCCTGTTTATGAACCACCTGGAAAGTATTGAAGTGATAGATGATGTTCGCTCGCGTTGGGTACTTAAATTACCAACCGGTGTAGGCACCATAAGTTGGGCTGCCGAGATTGTAAAAGACAAACCAAATGAAATGATTGGCTGGAGTTCATTACCCGACTCCATAATTGATAATGCCGGTAAAGTTTTTTTTAGAGATACCGAAGATGGTAAAGGCACTTTGGTTGATGTGGTAATAACTTACCAGCCACCGGCTGGTGGTGTGGGTGCAAGTATTGCTCATATATTAAACCCCTTGTTTAAAAATATGGTAGATACTGATGTACGTAACTTTAAACAATACATGGACCTGGAGAATACTTTAAAAGCAGTTACACCAAGTAATGGCGTTAGCCAGAAACTGGCCGCCCACAAGTCGGTTACGCATAATTAAGCTACAAGGTAGTAGTAATAACAAAGCCTCGTCCCGGTTAACAGGATAAGGCTTTGTTGTTTCTAATTCATGACTGCTCAATCAGTTTTTAAACTGTATTTATCAGCATATCTTTTATAAAGTTGCTTGTGCAAATTATCAAGGTTGATGTTTCTTCCCTGTATAAACGCATTGTCTACCCTAAGTGTAATCATATCTAAAGCATCACCCTCTGATATAAACAGGTTGGCATCTTTTCCAGTTTCTAACGTTCCGGTGGTTTTATCAATACCTAAGATCTTAGCATTGTTAATAGTGATCATGCTTAGCGCCTGCTCTTTAGTTAAGCCGTAACCTACAGCCTGCCCTGCTTCGAAAGGCAAATTACGCTGGCGCCAGAAACCGATACCTGTCAAGCCATACAACACGCCCGCGTCCTGCAATAGCTTTGGTAATTTATAAGGCAGGTAAACATCATCTTCATCACGTGCAGGCAAGGTTTGCGTTTCGCGGATAATAACCGGGACATTGTTTGCTTTTAAAACCGATGTTACCAGGTATGATTCTTTACCACCAACTATTACGGCCTGGATACCTAATTTACTGGCAAATGTTACCGCTTCAATTATCTCTTTAGCGCCATCTGCTATTATAAATAGTTTTTTGGTGCCGTTAAACAGCCCCTTCATCGCGTCTAACTTTAAGTTTATTACAGATGGTGCAGCTTCTGAATAGGCTTTTACCTGTGCAAACAAATTATTTATCGCATCTAAAGCTTTCATTCTTGCTTCGTCAGGCGATTCTGCTCCGGGTACAGCTATGGCCGGGCCTCTTCTTCTCCCCCCGCCACCAGCCGACGGCCAGGTTAAATGAACAGCTATATCTGTTTTGTAAGCCGCGTCTTCCCAGTTCCAGGCATCCAGTTGTACAACAGACGACTGGCCTGAAATAGTACCGCCATTTGGCGTTGGCTGTGCCAGCAAGATGCCGTTTGAGCGCACCGTAGGGATAACCTTCGAATCGGTATTATAAGCTACTATAGCCCTAAGGTTAGGGTTAAGGTCGCCGGTTTCTTCATCGTCAACCGTGCCTTTTGCGCCGCCCTCTACTTCAATTAAACCCAAAGTAGTAACCGGACATATAAAGCCGGGATACACTTGTTTACCGGTAGCATTTATAACCTCTGCACCGGTAGTATTTGATGCCGATCCTTCGCCAATAGCGGTTATTTTGCCTTTATCAAAAGCTATGTAGCCATTATTTATAACCTGGCCATTACCAATGTGTATAGTGGCACCCGTTATAATTATTTGTTTGG
>JACMRC010000433.1 GCA_014376655.1 Mucilaginibacter sp.
CACATGGGCAGGGGTATATTCATATTAGAAAAATTGATGCGATGGTTTGGAATAAATCCGAACTGCCCGAGGTTGACTACTCGACAGCTGTAAGTGAAGCAGTTAAAAAAATTGGTTATAACGTTGCTTCCTTGGTGGAAGACGGCGCCACCCTACAATTAGGCATCGGCAGCATCCCGGACCAGGTTTTAAGTAATTTAACTACGCATAAAAATTTAGGCCTCCATACCGAAATGTTTTCTGACGGGATCATCCCGCTTATTGAAAGAGGAAACATTAATAACAGCCAGAAAAAATTAAACACGGGCCGCTCCGTCACATCATTTATAACAGGTACGCGTAAGTTGTATGATTATGTAAATGATAATCCGGGTATCAGGGTAATGGATATAAGTTACGTAAACGATACCGGCACCATCAGGCAAAACCCCAAAGCTACAGCAATTAACAGCGCTATTGAAATTGATTTAACCGGGCAAATATGCTCAGACTCTATTGGCACTTATCAATACTCGGGCATAGGTGGGCAAATGGATTTTATACATGGTGCTTCATTGTCTGAAGGCGGCAAACCAATTATCGCTTTGCCGTCACAAACCAATAAGGGCATAAGTCGTATAGTGCCGTTTTTAAAAGAAGGAGCAGGGGTGGTAACAACACGTGGCCACGTGCATTGGGTTGTTACAGAATACGGCCTGGTTAACCTGTTTGGTAAAAGCCTTAAACAACGTGCCCAGGCATTAATTGAAATAGCTCACCCTGATCATCGCCAAACATTGGAGGAGGCTTTTTATAACCGGTTTGAAAAAGTATAAACACTAAATATTCAAGATCATGAAAACGATACTGGTATTAACTGATTTTACAATTAAGGCAGATCATGCGGCGCATTATGCTTTAAAGCTGGCACAGAAGGTAAAGGCTAACATATTGCTGTGTAATATATATCCCGAGCCAACGGCAGTTCCGGTATCAACCCATACTTTTTGGAGTAATGGTGATAATGAAGTTTTTGAGCAGGATAGCTTAAACGATCTGGCCGCGCTGGCCAACCGTTTAAAGAATCTATTAGCTAATGATAATGCCGATGAGTTTAAACCAGCTATTGAACTATGCAGTAAAGCCGGGCCATTAACTGCAGCCATTAATTATATAGTAGCAAGCAGGCAAGTATTATTCGCCGTCATAGCAACGCATAGCGCCATAGATTATCTAACTTTCTTAACAGGCAACCATGCTAACGAAATCATAGAGAATGCAAACTGCCCTGTTTTAGTTATACCTTATCAATTACCATTTAACGGTTTTCAAAAAATTGCCTTTGCTACAGATCTGGCACATAACGGTACTGATGTTTTGCATAGCTTGTATCATATTACCAAATATTTTGATTCGGAAGTATTGATTACACATGTTGGTATGGCAAAGTTGGCCAGGGTAACAGAAGATTATATAACAAAACGTTTTTTGTGCCAGGAGATAGGGGTAAGCCATTATCCAAAAATTAAATACCGATCTGTCCAAAACAAAAGTATTACTGCTGGTTTGCAATGGCTGGCAGAAAATGACGATATAGATCTTTTAGTTTTAGTACACCATAAACGTAATTTGATCCAAAAGATATTCGAGCCAAGTATTACAAAAAAATTGGCCACCCGTTTTGCTAAACCGATGTTGGTTTTTCCAAGCTCTTACGAGCGTGGAAGTATACCAATATTGTAATAAGTTGTGTGTTGTGAGAGTGTGCCTATGGCCAAATTGGCCATGGGCATTTTTTATTTAAGGCTCTTCGATAAATAGTTGTAAATGTTTTATTTATAAAGAGATATGCATCACTTTAATAAGCACTTCACATCATTCCTCACCCTGGTTATGCAGGGTACTTTTGGTCATAATAAAACATCAAACAAAATGAAAAATTTAAACAGAAAAATAGTAGCAATCACCTTTATAATAGCCGCGGTTATTTTGGGTGCAGTGCCTCAGATAGTGAGCGCGCAAAGTAATTATAAATTAACGCCCGGTAAGGATGCCACCATCAAGGTACTCGGTACATCTAATGTACACGATTGGGCTTTAACATCATCAGCAGCCGAGAGCCAGGGCGAGTTTAAATTAGATGGCGATGGCCAGCTTCGCGGTCTTTCTTCATTCAGTTTATCAGTGGGTGCGAAAACGCTTAAAAGCGAGCACGAATCAATGGATAACCGGACCTACAAAACCATGAAGGCCGATCAATATCCAAAGGTTACATATAAACTAAGTTCGGCCACAGTAACCTCATCTCAAAAAAACAAATCCACCATTAAAGCAACCGGTGATCTTACCATAGCAGGTGTATCGCAAACTATAGTTATGACAATTTATGCGGTTACCAATGCTGATAACACTATCACCTGTACCGGGTCTGAAAACCTGAAACTAACCGATTATAAAATTGACCCACCAAGCTTTATGTTGGGTGCCATGAAGGTTAAAAATGACCTAATTATTCAATTTAATCTTAACTACAAAAAATAAACAAACATTAACCAACCCTTTAAATAATAATATCATGAAAACTAAAATTTTTACCATAATTGGCACACTTGCCATCGGCGCTTTAGGCGTAATTCCTTTAACCGCAAGCGCACAGGAAGGACAAATACAATACTATCGTCCTAACAACAAACAAGGCATAAATGTATTTGAAACCAGTAAAAAAGATACTGTAAAATTTACCGGCCTTAAAGTTAAAATAGGTGGTGGTTTAACAATGGCCTATCAAACTTTAAAGGCTTCAAACACGGCCACACCGGTTACAAAAACGGTAGGCACGGCAACCGTCAATGTTAATGCCATCACGCCAATATATAATGGTTTTAACCTACCGATGGCCAGTATGCTTTTTGATGTACAGTTGGCCGATGGTGTACGCTTAAACCTGACCACTTACCTGGCAACAAGGCACCATGAAGATTCATGGGTAAAAGGCGGCTACTTACAAATAGATAAAATGCCATTTCTAAAAAGCCCGTTTATAGATGATATCATGAAAAGCGTAACCCTGGTTATTGGCCAATCTGATGTTGACTACGGCGACCAGCATTTCCGCAGATCAGACGGCGGTAATACCATCTACAATCCATTTGTAGAAAACTATTTGATGGACGAGTTTGCTACAGAAATTGGTATGCACGTTTATTATAAATGTCAAACAACAGGCTTGTTTGCAATGGGTGCAATTACTGATGGCGAATTAAACGCTGTTACCATTGCCCCAACCAAAATAGACGCAAAAACTGGCGAAGTTACCAAATACCCACCTGCATTTATAGGTAAATTAGGTTTCGACAAACAACTTACTCCTGATTTTAGGTTAAGAGTTTCAGGCTCTGTGTATTCTGTAAGCAGCGCAGCAAGTAATACCTTATTTGGCGGCGATCGTACCGGCTCAAACTATTATAATGTGATGTCAAACCCCACCACAGCAGCGGGCAGTGTACTTACACAAGCGGTTGACTATAATGCCTTCTCAGGAAGATTTAATCCCGGCTTTGGTCAGGAGAACCATAGCTTGATGGGAAACTTGTTTTTGAAATATCGCGGCCTTGAATTTTTTGGAACAATAGAATCAGCAAAAGGCAGGACAATTACAGAAACATCAAGCCGTGGTGCAAAACAATATGCCGGCGACATTATCTACAGATTCCCTGCAGAAACAGAAAACTTTTGGGTAGGCTATCGTTATAATACCGTAAAGGCAACTATTGTTGGTAACACTACAGATGTTACTGTTAACCGCTCTGCTGCTTCAGCTGGATGGTTCTTAACCAAAAATATTATGATGAAAGGCGAATGGGTTAGCCAACAGTATAAAGACTATGATGCTACCAATATATTAAATGGCGGCAAGTTTAGCGGCTTGGTTATACAGGCAGCCATATCATTTTAGTACCCTAAGTGACTATTGAGATAAGGCCCCAAACTGCGAAGTGAGGGGCCTTGTTTTTGATCGTTTTAAAACTAATCCATCAACATGAAAAAAATAATTGTTTCGGGCTTTATAACCGGCTGCATATTGTTTGTAGTTAGCTATGGCGGTTTATACCTGGCTGTAAGGTATTTCCCGTCGTTGTTTACAGAATATTTTAACCCGCTTTTTAATTCGGACGGGAGCAGGGATGTGCTATTTTATTTGCATGCTTTCATCTTCAGTTTCGCGCTATCATGGTTTTGGGACAGGTTTAAAACCATGTTTAAAGGCGTATTTATTTTACGCGGAATAGAGTTTGGCCTGGTGTACTCGGTCATTGCGCTTTTACCGGTAATGTGGATCTCATTTAGCGCGTTAGATATTACCGTTGCCATGGTATCAAGTTGGTTTATCTATGGGTTAATACAGGCCACTGTAGCCGGGATGGTATTTGCAAAACTTAATCCATAGTCAAACCATAAGTTATGCTGTACAGAAATATTTTATGGGCAACCGCTGTTTTACTAACCAGCTTTGCGAAGCCGGTTGAAACAAAAAAATGGCTCATCAGCGAAAGTAGCAGCCTATCTGTTAACGGTACAACCAACATCAATAAGTTTACCTGCGATATACCGGCATACGATCAAACAGATACGCTAATGTTAAGCAGGAGGAATAAAGAAATTATATTATCGGGCGATATCAGACTTAAAATACAAAGCTTTGATTGCCATAACTCCATGATGACCCATGATTTGCGGAAAACTTTAAAAGAAAAGGAATTTCCGCGCCTGCATATTAGGTTCTTATCATTAAGCGAGTATCCGGAGCTGACTGCCAAACCGGCTACAATAACTGGCTTTGTAGACATTGAACTTGCCGGGGCATCCAAACGTTTCCAGGTAAACTACCAGGTATCAATAGACGCGCAAAAAAATATTCATCTCTTAGGATCCCAGGATATTAACTTTTCTGATTTTAATCTTATCCCACCACGGAAATTGGGTGGAATGATAAAAACCAATGACAAGCTTAGTGTAGCTTTCCATCTAAAAATGAAGGCACTTAATTAATGAAAAAAACTGACGACGGTCACTTTTTTCCTCGCCACTCATCATTCTTTAATACTAAATATCAAGGCAGTTTTGAGGTAAAATAATTCTGATGATTAAAAGCCCTGTTCTTGAAAAAACAACCTGCTATCATTGCGGTGACGATTGTACAACTATAGAATATATTGTTGAAGAAAAGCACTTTTGCTGCCATGGCTGTAAAAGCGTTTACGAAGTATTATCGGTAGATAACCTTTGTAATTATTATAGCTACAATGACCATCCAGGCGTAACACGTAAGCAAACCAATAAGCGTTTTGATTATTTAAGCGACCCAACTATCGCCAACGACCTGATAGATTATCAAGACACACGTATTTCCATAGTTACCTTTTACATTCCGCAGATCCATTGCAGCTCTTGTTTATGGCTATTAGAGAAGCTAAATAAAATTAATCCCGCCGTGCAATATTGCCGGGTAGATTTCCTAAAAAAACAGCTTAATATTCGCTACGATCACGAACAGTTAAACCTACAGCAACTGGTTGAGCTTTTAGATAACATAGGCTATGAGCCATTGATAAGCCTGCAGGATGTTATAAAAAAGCAAAACAATGCCGATAAAGACAACCTGGTATCAAAAATAGCCGTGGCAGGTTTTTGCTTTGGCAATGTTATGTTGTTAAGCTTCCCCGAATATTTCGGTTTATCGGGCTTTGAGCAAACATTTAAACACTTTTTTGGCTGGCTAAACATTTTATTTTGTTTACCCATAGTGCTGTATAGCGGCACCGGGTATTTTGTTTCGGCCAGGCAAAATTTAAAGAACCGGGTATTAAATATTGATTTTCCTCTCGCCCTTGGCATAGCCGTTTTATCTGCCCGCACAGTTTTAGAAATTGTTACCCATACAGGTGCAGGCTTTGCCGATACGCTTTGCGGACTGGTGTTTTTCTTACTGGTAGGCAAATTCGTTCAGAAAAAAACATACCACCATATTTCGTTCGAACGCGATTACCGATCGTTTTTCCCCGTGGCTGTACATATTATTGAAAATGATGCAGAGAAACCGGTGCCGCTTGGCAAGCTGGGTATTGGTAACAGAATGGTTATCCGTAACAACGAGATCATACCTGCCGATGCGATATTGTTAAAGGGCGAGGCTTTAGTTGATTTTAGTTTTGTAACAGGCGAAGCTATACCCGTAAGTAAAACCCTTGGTGAGATTATTTATGCAGGTGGCCGCCAAACCGGCGAAGCTATTGAATTGGAGGTAGTCAAACCTGTCTCGCAAAGTTACCTTACCCAATTATGGAACAACGAAGCCTTTACTCGTACGCAGGATAAACGCATGCAAACCTTTAACGAGAAAGTGAGCAAATACTTTACTATTGTATTGCTATCAATAGCATTTGCCACGCTCATTTTTTGGTTACCAACAGATGTGAGAAGAGGTTTTGCTGCATTTACAGCCATATTAATTGTGGCTTGTCCTTGTGCATTGGCATTAAGTACCCCTTTTACCATGTCGGCAGCGTTAAGCATTTTTGACCGTAACCGTTTTTATTTAAAGAATGTAGCAGTGGTAGAGCAGTTGGCAGCAATTGATACCATTGTAATGGATAAAACAGGTACAATAACCACAGGCACGGTTAATAACATAAAATTAGAAGCTGATTTAACTGATGAACAAAAGCAGTTGGTTTACAGCCTTTGCAGTAATTCTAACCATCCGTTAAGCCGTATAATTTGCCGCTACCTTGGTAATATGGATCAGCTTGCGGTAGCGGGATATACCGAAATTGCGGGCAAAGGCGTACAGGCTCATATTAATGGGCACTTTGTAATGGCGGGCAGCGCCGATTTTATACTGGGGTGCAGTGATCATACATCGGCGCATACAATGGTTCATATCGCTATTGATGATAGGTATATGGGCTATGTTGCATTCTCACTAAGTTACCGCGATGGTATGAAAAATATTGCAGCTTTAGCAGGCAGTTATGATGAGTACTTACTCTCCGGCGATCAGGATCATGAAAGGGGAGACCTACAGCAGTTTTTCCCAAATGCAAATAGTATGTACTTTAACCAATCGCCACAAAGCAAGTTGGATTTTGTACAATCGCTGCAACAAAACGGCAGTAAAGTAATGATGATGGGTGATGGGCTTAACGACTCGGGGGCTTTAAAGCAAAGCGACCTGGGCATAGCCGTTACGGATAATGTAAATAACTTCTCGCCCGGCAGCGATGCCATCCTTGATGGTAAATCGTTTGATAAATTGCCGGTGTTTTTACGTTTTGCTAAGGACACGATAGCCATTATTCATTTCTCCTTTTTTATATCCTTAACCTACAACCTGGTTGGTTTAAGTTATGCTGTAACGGGTAATTTATCGCCATTAACGGCCGCTATATTAATGCCGTTAAGCACCGCTACCATTATATCATTTACCAGCATCGCCACGCATTTCGCCGCAAAAAAACGACAATTAATATGAACATACTTTACTTCTTGATAGGGTGCAGCGTAGTGCTTGCCCTTGGCTTTTTGGGCGCTTTTTTTTGGGCCCAGGGCAACGGGCAAAATGATGACCTGTTTACCCCATCAATGCGTGTGCTTATTGAGGATGATGAAGAAAAGCCCGAAAATACAGAGCCGCCCATACAAAAGTGATGCAAATCACTTTTTTGCCTAACTGTCATCATTCTGTCACACCAATATCCGCGATATTTTTACGCCAATAAAAAGACACTTAATATGCAGCCCGAAAAATTTTATTATGATAACAAGATAGTCCGTGATTTTGGTATAGCAACCGTGTTATGGGGTATTATTGGTATGACAGTAGGTTTAATTGCAGCCATACAATTATACCATCCCGGTGCCAATATGCACAACCAGTACACCACCTTTGGGCGCATCCGCCCGTTGCACACCAATGCGGTGATTTTTGCATTTGTGGGAAACGCCATTTTTATGGGAGTATACTACTCGTTGCAACGATTACTTAAAGCCCGGATGTTTAGTGATGTTTTAAGCAAGATCCATTTTTGGGGATGGCAACTGATCATCGTTTCGGCAGTAATTACTTTGCCGTTGGGTTTAACCACATCGCATGAATATGCTGAGTTGGAATGGCCAATTGATATAGCCATTACCATAATATGGGTGGTGTTTGGGTTTAATATGTTCGGCACCATATTTAAACGCCGCGAGCGCCACTTGTATGTGGCCATTTGGTTTTACATAGCCACGTTTGTAACTATTGCTGTATTGCATATCGTTAACTCGTTCGAGTTGCCTGTATCTGCATTTAAAAGCTACATGGTTTACGCCGGTGTACAGGATGCGCTGGTACAATGGTGGTACGGACACAATGCCGTAGCATTTTTCCTGACCACGCCATATTTAGGTATGATGTACTACTTTCTTCCTAAAATGGCTAACCGCCCGGTATACTCATACAAACTAAGTATCCTGCATTTTTGGGCATTGATATTTATTTATATCTGGGCAGGCCCTCACCATTTACTGTATACCACACTACCAGGCTGGGCACAATCATTAGGCGTAGCATTTTCTATTATGCTGATAGCACCAAGCTGGGGTGGTATGATAAACGGCCTTTTAACCCTACGCGGTGCGTGGGATAAAGTAAGGGATGACGTTATCCTGAAATTTATGGTAGTGGCATTAACTGCTTATGGTATGGCCACTTTTGAAGGCCCAATGCTATCCTTAAAACAAATAAATAGTATTGCCCATTTTAGCGATTGGATAATTGCCCACGTACACGTAGGTGCTTTAGGCTGGAATGGCTTTTTAACCTTCGCGGTTTTATACTGGTTAATACCACGTATTTATAAAACAGAACTATTTTCTAAAAAACTGGCATCGTTCCACTTTTGGATAGGCACGTTGGGCATTATTTTTTATGCCGTACCAATGTATTGGGCAGGTTTTACCCAAAGCTTAATGCTTAAAGAGTTTACACCGGAAGGGATGTTGAAATATCCAAACTTCCTGGAAACTACCTTGCAAATATTGCCAATGCACGTTATGCGATCTGTTGGTGGCGCTATGTATTTATTGGGTGTTATTGTGATGGCTTATAATCTTTTAAGAACTGCTAAACAAGGCAGCCTAGTTGCCAATGAAGCCGCACAAGCAATGCCGCTTGAGCCGGTTCATACTATAGCAAGAGAATCTGCCTGGCACCGCAGGCTGGAGCGCAAGCCTATACAGCTAATGGTGGCAGCCCTGTTTGTAATATTGATAGGGACATTTATCGAGCTAATGCCTACGCTAACCATATCATCTAACATCCCAACTATAGCCAGCGTAAAACCCTATAGTTCGCTTGAGTTGCAGGGGCGCGATCTTTATATAAGAGAAGGTTGCTCTAATTGCCACTCGCAAACGGTTAGGCCATTCAGATCTGAAACCGAGCGTTATGGCGAGTATAGTAAAGCCGGTGAGTTTGTTTACGATCACCCGTTCTTGTGGGGTTCAAAACGTACCGGGCCTGATTTGGCGCGCATAGGCGGCAAATATGGTAATGCCTGGCATTATAATCACTTAATGGATCCGCGATTAATGTCGCCTGGAAGTATTATGCCGGAATATAGTTGGCTGCTTACCCAAAACCTTGATACCACAACAACACGCGCTAAAATACACGCCATGCGTACACTGGGCGTACCGTATCCTGTTGGTTATGAAAACCAGGCAAATGCCGATCTGGATGAGCAGGCAAAAGCCATTGCCGCCGATCTGGCAAAAGACCATATCAAAGTAAAAAGTAACAAGGAAGTCATCGCCATTATTGCTTACCTGCAAAGGATGGGCATGGATATAAAAGCTAATAAAACCACTAAATAATTAAGATCATGTTTAAACAATTCACAGAAAACATCTCGGGTAACCAGGCTTACCTGCTTTTCTCGCTCTGCATATTCCTGTTATTCTTTATTGTGGTTACCATCATGCTTATCCGGATCCGTAAACCACATATAGATCATATGAGCGATATGCCTTTACATGATAGCCAACCAGATTTATCTAATTCTTCAAAACAATGAAATACCACAGCTCTATTTTATTATTTGGGCTACTATTTATAGCAGCACCATCACAAGCAGCGGACGACAGCTTGATATCCGGAAAATTAATGGACTACATTGGTTTGGGTGCAGTAGCGTTTTTATTATTGCTGGTTGTTACTGCGCTTTTTGTTTTATTAAGAACGATAAAGTTATTTACGAGGGCCATACTAAGATCTGAAGGGGTTACCGAAGAAGAAATCGAACTTAAACTTGATCCTCCTAAAGCCACCCCAAAACCTAAAGGCGATGTTTGGATCAAACTAATGTCGTTGCGCCCGTTATCCGAAGAAAAGGATATGATAATGGAGCATGAATATGATGGCATCCAGGAGCTGGATAATCCAACCCCCGCCTGGTTCATGTACCTTTTTTATGGAACGATAATTTTTGGGATCGGTTACCTGCTTAATTACCATGTTTTTCACACAGGTCAGTTACAGTATCAGGAGTATCAAACGGAAGTAAAACAAGCCGATATCGCAAAACAAGCGTTTTTGAGCAAGAGTGCTAACCGGGTTGATGAAAATAATGTAAAACTGGTTTCTGATCCGGCGGTATTAGCATCCGGTAAAGCAATTTTTATACAAACCTGTGCGCCCTGTCATGGCGAACATGCCCAAGGTGTAGTTGGCCCTAACCTAACGGATGACTATTGGTTACACGGAAATAAAATAGCAGACCTTTTTAAAACCATTAAATACGGTGTAGCGGCTAAGGGTATGCCAACCTGGGAAAAACAACTGTCGCCTAAGCAAATAGCCGATGTGTCTAACTATGTAAAATCATTACATGATACACATCCTGCTGGTGCTAAAGAGCCGCAGGGCACTAAAGAAACGGATGATAAACTGGCATCAAAATAAAAAGCATGAGCGGGTTAATTGCAGGGAGTGGATCGGGAGAAAGAAAGTGGCAATACCCGCTTACACGTAAAGGCGTATATTATAAATGGCGTAACTGGTTAAGTTACGCCTACTTAATATTCTTTTTTGCCGGGCCTTTTTTACGGATAGGCGGACAGCCATTTTTACTGCTTGATTTTGTTAACAAGCACTTCGTAATAGTAGGGCAGGCGTTTTGGCCGCAGGATATTTTCTTGTTTATGCTGGCATCGTTAGTTTTTATTGTTTGTGTAGTATTATTTACCATTGCCTTTGGCCGTATGTTTTGCGGCTGGATCTGTCCGCAGACTATTTTTATGGAGATGGTATTCCGTAAAATAGAAATCTGGATAGAAGGGGATGCCAACAAACGCAAAAAGCTGGATGCGGGGGCATGGACAAATGAGAAGGTATTTAAAAAAACTGCCAAACACGCACTCTTTCTTATAGTCTCGTTTTTAATAGCGAATACTTTCCTGGCTTACCTAACCGGCAGCGAAAACCTGATCAAAATAATTACGGAACCTGTAATACAACATTGGGCTGGCTTTGCAAGCATCTGTGTTTTTACAATTGTATTTTATTTGGTCTACAGCCAGGTGCGTGAGCTGGTTTGTACGGTTATTTGCCCCTACGGCAGGCTGCAGGGCGTTTTAATTGATAAAGATACACTTGTGGTGGCTTATAACGATGTTAGGGGAGAGCCACGCGGAAAGCTAATGCGCGTTGTAGATCCGCTTAAACCAAAAGGCGATTGTGTTGATTGTGGCCTATGTGTTGCTGTTTGCCCTACCGGGATAGATATCCGTAACGGAACACAGATAGAGTGTATAAACTGCACCATTTGCATTGATGCCTGCGACCATGTGATGGATAAGATAAACAAGCCAAAGAACCTTATTGGGTATTTTTCTGAAAACATGATACACGCGCAGACAAAGGCATCTTTTACCGGCCGAATGAAAGGTTACGCGGCTGTAATTGTATTACTGATAGGTGTTTTATGCTATTTTATTTTTAGCCGCAAGGATTTAGATATGACGGTAATGCGCGGCGCCGGCATGCTTTACCAGGAGCAGCCGGGTGGTTATATAAGTAATATCTACAATGCACAGATCATTAACAAAACCAATATTAGTCAAACGATAACTATAAAACCCGAAGACCCTGCTATTAAAGTTAAATACATACAGGCACCCGGCGTTATTAATAAAGGCGAGGAAACTAAAACAGTATTTTTTATACTGATACCGGCAGCTAAAATACATAAATTTAAAACCGATGTAAAACTACAGCTGGTAACCGGCGACAAAATTATTCAAACGGTTACCACATCATTTGTGGGGCCAATAAACGATTAAACTATGAACTGGGGAAAAGGAATTATAAGTGGCATGATACTATTTATGCTATTCATCATTAGCATGTGTGTTTATATGTTTTGGCTGCCGGCTGATGGTTATGATCATCAGTATTACGAGAAAGGTTTATCTTTTAATAAAGATTACAACCGCGAGGTACAAGTTGTAAAAGACCATGCCGAGCCGAGTATTGCCATTAAAGGGCAAGTAATGACGATAACATTTACCAGACCTGCTGTGGGAACCATAACCTGGTTGCGCCCGTCCAATCAATACCAGGACAGGGTTTTTAAAATAAATACGCATGCCGGTCCAAGTATTGATCTGCCTATTAGTGCAATTGAAAAAGGTAAATGGCGATTAATAGTTGATTGGGAAAGCGACCATAAAGCGTATTTATATCAAAAAGGGATTTTTATAAAATGAGCCCAAATTGGATAGGCTTTTTTATTGGCCTATTTGGCAGCGTACATTGCATTGGCATGTGCGGCCCGCTGGCTTTTGCTATCCCTACTTTCCACACGCGCTGGTGGCTTATTGTCGCTGACAAGTTGCTTTACAACATAGGGCGCGTTATTACCTATTCGTTTTTAGGATTATTGATTGGTTTTATAGGCAAGCAGTTATGGTTGTTAGGTTTACAGCAGGGGGTTAGCATCCTAACCGGGATATTAATAATTATAGCCGCTATAACCCGATTATTAAAAGTGCGCGTTGCCAACAATAAAGCTTTGTCTGTTTTAGTTACACCCATTAACAAGTTATTGAACTATGCTTTACGGCATAAAGCAGGCCATTTTATTGTTGGCCTGTTAAACGGCTTTTTACCATGCGGGTTTGTTTATATTGCGTTAATAGGGGCAGTAAACACGCCATCGCCGTTAACAGCCGCGCAGTTTATGCTGTTTTTTGGATTGGGGACTTTCCCGCTAATGTTAATTGCCACAATTGGCTCGGGCTTTGTTGGCCCGTTAGTTAGGCGGAAAATTAACAGGGCGATGCCTTACTTAATGATATGCCTGGGTTTCTGGTTTGTTTTAAGGGGCATGAGTTTAGATATCCCGTATTTAAGCCCGGCCAAACAGCAATCTGGAGTAGTTATTTGTAAATAAATTATGTTAAGGCATCTTGGAACAAAAAGAACCTACGCGCACAACGTTAAATTAGCATCACTGCTTAGTTTAACGGCCGGCTTCGTTAATGCCGCTGGTTTCTTGGGTTTCGCTGTTTTAACCACCAATGTTACGGGCCACGCGGCTTTGTTTGCAGAACGCATAGCCATGCAGGACTGGAAGACAGCGAGAGTTGTTGCACTATGGATGGTTCTTTTTTTGGCGGGCGCGTTTATCTCCGGGCTAATAGTTTCAAAGATTGGCCGAAACCAGCGCTTTTCCTATGTAATTCCTATTCTTATCGAAATAGCAATTTTGCTTGGAGTTGCATTACTGGGTTATAAGTACAACCATACCCTGGTTGCAAAAGAGATTTTTGCCGGTAGTTTGCTTTTTGCAATGGGGCTACAAAATTCGTTGGTCTCGATGGTATCCGGCTCCGTAGTCAGAACTACGCATCTTACCGGTACATTTACTGACCTGGGCATTGAGCTGGCCCAGTATTTTCAATATAAACGCGATGACCGTTCAACGCTAAAACTTAGGATCAGGCTTCGCACTGTTATCATATTTTTCTTTATGAGCGGCGCTTTAGCCGGTGCTTACTTGTTTAGGTATTATAGATTTTATGCTTTCTTTTTACCCATCGTAATTCTTCTTTATACGCTGGTTTATGATGTTTTTAGAATTGCTATCAAGCGTTACTATCGCAAAATTAGTACCCGTTTAAAAAGAAAAAAGTAGTATTATACAGCCATACTAAATAGCTGTGTTTCGGGTTTGTCTCTCCATAGGCGTTCGTCAAGGGCCATGCAAATATTGCGTAAAAAGGGCTTGCCTGGGTCGGTTACTTCTACGCCCCAGGAGTTCAACTCAATTAATCCATCGCCGACGAGTGGCTGCAGTCTTTCAATACCATCAAATATTGAAGGACATGGTTCGGTACGGTGGTTCCAGGTTGTGCCGCCTTTGCACATAATATTCAAAATATGTTTGCGAATTATTAGATCCTCATTGGTTAACACGTGTCCCTTAACAACTGGTAGTTTGTCTTCGTTTATTAATCTTAAATATTCTTCAACCGTTTTTACATTTTGCGCATAGGCATAGCAGGCATCGCTAATTGACGATACACCCAAACCTATTAATAATTGCGTGTTTTGATTAGTATAGCCCATGAAATTTCGGTGCAACTTGCCCTTTGCCAGCGCAATCAAAAGTGTATCGCCGGGTAAGGCAAAGTTGTCCATTCCTATTTCTTGGTAGCCATAACCTTTTAAAAGGTTGCGACCTACCTGGTGTAATTTGGTTTTTAATTCTGGTTTGGGCAGGTCCAGCTCGGTAAACTTGCGTTGTCCGGGTTTTATCCAGGGCACATGTGCATAACTGTAAAATGCAATCCTATCCGGCTTTAAGCCGGCAACCATATTCATGGTATTTATTAAACTATCAAGTGTTTGTAAAGGAAGCCCATATATCAGATCATAGTTAACCGAATTGTAGCCTATTCGCCGGGCTTCAAGCGTTACGTTTTGTACTTGTTCAAAACTCTGTTTCCTGTTGATGATCAATTGCACATCCGGATCAAAATCTTGTATGCCTAAACTTATTCTTCTAAAACCAAGTTTGTATAGTGTTTCCAGGTGATCAACCGTTGTGTTGCCTGGATGCCCTTCAAAGCTAAATTCGGCCTTTGGATGCACTTTTGCAATTTCCAATATTCCCGAAATAAGTAGTTCCAGGTTTTTTGCGCTAAAAAATGTGGGTGTACCGCCGCCTAAGTGGATCTCCCGGATCACCGGTTTGGCTTCCATTATTTTGCAATACATTGTCCACTCTTTTAGCAATGCTGCAATATAGGGCACCTCTACGCCATGATTTTTAGTTATGCGGGTATTGCAACCGCAATAGGTGCAAAGGTCTTCACAAAAAGGTAAATGGATATACAAGCTTACGCCATCAGTATCATTACATTCGGCAAACGCCCATTGTACGCGATTTTTCCAGGCTGTAGTAGTAAATATGTCATTATCCCAATAAGGCACAGTAGGGTAACTGGTATAACGTGGTGCCGGCACATTATACTTTTCTGTAAGATAGTTAGTCATGATATAAACTTTATTGGATTGGGCCTTTAGGTATTGGCAATACCCGGCAATTATTTGCGCAAGCGCAGGCATTGCCTACACATTTATTGGCTTGCCATAA
>JACMRC010000434.1 GCA_014376655.1 Mucilaginibacter sp.
ATGGATGGCGAATAAACCTAAAATCATGTTTAAGAAAATAATATTATTTGTTGGTTTGTTAGCAGTTACCCTGTCGACATTCGCGCAGGAGCTGCCTCCTAAATCAACCACAATTGTAACTGATTATACCAACACTTTATCTGCCGATGAAAAACAGCGGTTAGAGAGTAAACTGGTTGCCTTCAACGATTCATCATCAACCCAGATAGCTGTTGTAATTATACACTCTATAGGCGAGTATGATGTTAATGAGTATGCTCAGAAATTGGGCCGCGCCTGGGGCGTAGGGCAAAAGGATAAAAACAACGGCATTATAGTATTGCTGGTTAAGGATGATCGCAAGTTATCCATCCAAACGGGGTATGGGGTTGAAGGCGCATTGCCTGACATTATTACGCAACAGATCCGCGTAAACGACATGAACCCCCGCTTCAAAGAGGGCGACTTTTATGGCGGCCTTGATGCAGGTACCGACGATATAATAAAATATACCAAAGGCGAATATAAAGCCGATAAAAAAGCGCATCGCCAAAAAGGCGATGGAAATGGCAGCCCGGTTGGCTTCATCGTTATCATTGTAGTATTTATACTGATAATGGTATTTAGAAACCGTGGCGGCGGTGGCGGCCAGGTTATTGGCAGCCGTGGCGGTGCAAGCCCGTTTTGGTGGTTACTTGCCGGCTCGGCATTAGGGCGCAGCAGCGGTGATAGCGGCGGCTGGGGAGGTTTCTCCGGCGGTGGCGGTGGATCTGGCGGCGGCGGTGGTTTCGGTGGATTTGGCGGCGGCAGCTTTGGCGGCGGCGGGTCCGGCGGTAGCTGGTAATGTTTAATTAATGAGTTATTGATTTATTAAGTAATTCACAATTACTCCTAATTAAAACCTAACTCAATAATTCATTAATTCTGTAATTCAATAATTAAATGGATGAACTTAAATGGACCATTTGCTGTTCAGAATATATACATAAAGGCCCGTGGGCCACATTACGATCTGATGTATGCGAAATGCCCGATGGCCGTGTTGTTGAGCAGTACTACGTTTTAGAATACCCCAACTGGGTTAATGCGGTAGCGTTAACTGCTGAGAATAAGATACTGATGGTGCGCCAATATCGGCATGCGGCGGGTATTGTATCATTAGAAATCCCCGGCGGTGTTATTGATGGCGATGAAGAACCGGCAGCAGCTATGCGCCGCGAATTGCTGGAAGAAACCGGCTACCAGTTTGATGATATTGAATTAATTTGTACAGTTTACGCTAACCCATCTACCGCAAATAACCACACCTATTGCTACCTGGCCAAAGGCGGCATAAAAGTGCAAGAACAGGCTTTAGACGAGCACGAGGAAATTGTGGTTGAGGAATACACCATAGCCGAAGTTAAACAATTACTGGCTGATAATAAAATAGCACAGTCGCTGCATTGCACCGGGCTGTTTTATGCATTGATGAAATTGGGCGAGTTGTAGCAAATCCTCCTTATTGTCATTTCGAACGAGGTACGAGGAGAAATCTTGTACGCGCGATAATTAGCAAGACGTTTAGGATTTCTCACTGCGTTTCAAAATGACAACTCTCTTTAAAATTAGAATGGTTTTCTATCAAAATAAATTTGCCCAATCCATTTATATTCCTTTACTTTGAATTACAAAGTGCTTTTATATGAAAGAAACCGATATTAAAGACGACCTGGCATCTATACGCAGTTTAATGGAGCGGTCATCAAAGTTTATATCACTTAGTGGCCTGTCGGGGATATTGGCCGGCGTATACGCTTTAATAGGTGCTATAGCCGCTTATAAGATCTTACAACAAGAACCCGCTTATCACCTATCATTTGGTGGCGATACTTATGCAGGTTATAATGACAGAACGGTTTCTGTTTTAATGCCTTTGATCCTTATCGCTATGGCGGTGTTGGGCGCATCAATATTAACCGGCATTATACTCTCCTATCGTAAGGCGCAACAAAAAAACCAACCGTTTTGGAGCAAAACCAGTAAAGCGCTATTGTTCCACATGTCTACCCCATTGGTTGCGGGCGGGCTTTTAATAATGATATTCATCATCCGTGGTTATTTTGGCATTGTAGCCCCGGCCTCGTTAATATTTTATGGCCTATCATTGGTTAGTGCCAGTAACTTTACTTTTAACGCGGTAAAATCGTTGGGTTTATGCGAAATAGCTTTAGGTTTAATTAGTGCTTTGTATCCCGGTTACGGTTTGTATTTTTGGGCGATAGGATTTGGGGTGCTGCACATTATTTACGGCAGCGTGATGTACTTAAAATACGATAGGTGAAAATACCATTTGATAAATTAGATAAAGCTTTTGAGAACCGCCTGCGCCTGCAAATTATGAGCGTACTGGTGGCTAACGACAGGTACGACTTTAACTCGCTTAAAGAACTGCTGGATGTTACCGATGGTAACCTGGCATCGCATTTAAAGGGGTTGGAGAAAGAGGAATATATACTGGTTAATAAATCGTTTTTGGGCCGCAAACCAAACACAAATTATGAAGCAACAGCTAAAGGTAAAACAGCGTTTGCCGATCATTTGGATGCATTAGAGCAATTAATAAAATCGACAAAAAGTTAAACTATATTTTTTTACCTATTTACTTTGAAATACAAAGTACTTTTAAATAAATAACAACATGATAGAACAACCACAACAACAGCAAAAATGGCATGAAGATTCCATTTTATTTAAGTCGGGCATTATTGCCCTTATTATCCTGGCTTTACTTATTCCATCGTCATGGATCCAAAGCCTTATTACTGATAGAGAAGGGTACCAGCAGATGCAGCTGGATGGTGTTACTAATAATTGGTCGGGCCCGCAGTTAATACAAGGGCCGGTATTAATGCTACCCTACAAAAAACTACTCACAGAAACCGGCACAGATGGCAAAGCCGTTACCCGCGAGGTTGCTAAAGTACTTTACGTATTGCCCCAAAAATTAAAGATGAAAGCCGGGGTAAAAACAGAACTGTTTACCAGCGGCATTTACGATGCCATAGTATATAACTCGGGTATTTTGGTGGAGGGCAACTTTAACCAACCCGACTTGAATGAGTTGGGAATAGACCCTAACCTAATTTTATATGATAAGGCAAAACTGGTGTTCAGCATATCAGACCTAAAAGGATTGAA
The DNA here is from genome assembly GCA_014376655.1 of Mucilaginibacter sp. Lineage (GTDB taxonomy): Bacteria > Bacteroidota > Bacteroidia > Sphingobacteriales > Sphingobacteriaceae > Mucilaginibacter. Next base: position 3,160 of record JACMRC010000434.1, read on the forward strand.
AAACAACCCTGCTGTTACTATTGATGCACAAACTTATACCCCGGAACCTGCCACCGATGGCAACATACCTTTCAATACCGGTCTGGAAGTGAATTTCCCGCTGCAAAAAGACAAGGGGTTTACCTTTAGTTACCTTTTAGATTTGAAAGGCAGCAATGAACTTAACTTTCTGCATACAGGTAAAATAACCGACGTACAGGTAAACAGTGATTGGAAAAACCCGGGGTTTAATGGCCGTTACCTACCGGATAGCCGCACTACAACAGATAAAGGCTTTGGCGCAAAATGGCACATGCTGTATTATAACAGGCCTTTCCCACAACAGTGGGCCGATGATAAAACCGTATTAACAAATTTCAACAAATCTAAGCAGGCTACCATCGGGGTTAAGCTACACTTACCAATAGATCAGTACCGCAAGATATTACGCACTGCAAAATACTCGTCATTAATTATAATCTTAACCTTTATCTCGCTTTTTTTGACGGAGCTAATTAAGAAACAAAAGATTCATTTGTTTAATTACGCGTTAATTGGCGCGGCAATGGTGGTGTATTATACCCTGCTCCTATCATTCTCAGAGCAGCTGGGCTATAATTGGGCGTATTTAATAGCTTCAGTTTCTACTATCCTGCTCATCTC
>JACMRC010000435.1 GCA_014376655.1 Mucilaginibacter sp.
AGCTATTGTAACCTCGGGCCAGTTTTTTAAACAAAATAACTGGGTGCTGCCACCAAATCCAAAATGGGATGTGACCGATTTTGGCCTGGGCGATTTTAAAAAATACGGCCTGATACTGATCAACCTGGCCGAAGAAACCGAGTACTGCGAAAAGCTCATGTATGCCGTCAAAGGGCAAACCACGCCGGCGCATACCCACAAAAAAAAGAAAGAGGATATTATTTGCCGTACCGGCGAACTGGTGATAGAACTTTGGTCGCAAAACCCTGCAGAGGGCGAAGCAGGCACAGCGTTCCAAATGAAAGTTAACGGGCGGTTTGAGGCCGTTAAGTCAGGATCGACACTTACGTTGAAGGCTGGCGAGCGCATAACTATTGAGCCCGGAATCTGGCATGCGTTTTACCCTGGCACAGATGAATGTATCATTGGCGAAGTATCAACCGCTAATGATGACCTGAACGACAACTTTTTTGCCGACCCCAATATTGGCCGTTACGCAGAGATTGACGAAGATGAGGCCCCAATAGTTAAACTGCTAAGCGATAAATAGGCGATGAAGAACGGCATTTTAGTTGGCGGCAACTGGATAGTTGACTATGTAAAACTGATAGATGTTTTCCCGGAAGAAGAAAAACTGGTAAACATCTTGTCCGAAAGTAGCTGTAATGGCGGCTCGGCCTATAATGTTATTATGGACCTATGGAAGTTGCAAGCTAACTTTCCGTTAAGCGGAGTTGGTTTGGTAGGCGATGATGACCGTGGTAACCAGATCATCAGCCATTGCCAGGGCTTGGGTATTAATACCACCCAGATCCGTCAAACTAACAAGGCCCATACCTCATACACAGATGTAATGAGCGTAAAGGGCACTGGTAAACGCACCTTTTTTCACCAGCGTGGCGCTAATGCCTTGCTGGATATTGATGATTTTGATTTTTCTTTATCAACAGATAAAATTTTCCATTTAGGCTACCTGTTACTGCTTGATCAGCTCGATATTATTGAAGCAGACGGAACAACCCGCGCGTCAAAAGTGTTAAAAAAAGCCAAACAACATGGCCTGCTTACTTCGGTTGATATTGTAAGTGAGCGGTCGGATAGGTTTAAGAATGTTATACCGTCCTCTCTCCCATATGTTGACTATCTCTTTGTTAATGAATACGAGGCCGGAATGATAACCGGTGTTAAAACCATTGGCCCAAACGGCAGTATAATTATGAAAGGCTGTTATGATGCTGCTTTACAGCTACTAAATATGGGTGTAAACAAATGGGTGATACTCCATTTCCCCGAGGGGGTTATAGCTATCAGTAAATCCGGAGATTCACACTTTCAACCCAGTATACAGGTGCCCGCTGACAAAGTAATGGGTGCATCAGGCGCGGGCGATGCTTTTGCCGCCGGTGTATTGATAGGTGTACACAACAACCAGGATATGAAAGATTGCCTGGAGCTGGGCGTTGGCGCTGCGGCATCAAGTTTATTTGAATCTACATCGTCAGATGGTGTGCTACCTTCAAATGAATGTCTTAAATTAGCCGGGCTTTACGGATATCGCGAAGCGGCAGTTTAAAACACTATTTTAATGGTGGATACTTTAAAAATTGGCGAATTACTTAAGGCAATACTACCTGCTGAAAGGATAAAAACGAACCTGATAGATCTGGTTGCGTCAGCATCCGATGCCGGGTTTTATTACCTGCGCCCAAAAGCCGTAGTGCTGCCAAAATCCGAAGAAGAAGTAATTAATCTGCTGGCGTTTTCTAAGCACCATCAAATCCCCATTACGTTTCGTACAGCCGGCACCAGCTTATCTGGCCAATCCATCACCGACGGTATTTTGGTTGACCTGAGCCAGCATTGGAACAACATAACCATAGAAAATAATGGCGATACCGTACGCGTAAAACCCGGCGCTATTGGTGCTAATGTAAATACTTATTTAAAAAAATACGGACGTAAAATTGGTCCCGACCCGGCAAGTATAGCTGCTGCTATGATGGGCGGCATCCTGTCGAACAACGCCAGCGGGATGTGCTGCGGCGTTAGCAAAAACTCTTATCATACCGTAAAATATATCCGCTTTATATTGCCCGATGGCAAAACGTATACTACAGAATCAGCTGTTGATTATGAACGGTTTAAAACCGAATCGGCAACATTATATGACCAGTTAGCAGCATTGCGTACACAGATCATTAACAATCCCGAGGTTCACGATAAAATCCGCAGGAAATATCAAACCAAAAACACAGTAGGCTACTCGGTAAACGCGTTTATAGATTTTGAGGAGCCCATGGATATCCTGGCGCACCTGCTGATAGGCGCCGAGGGTACATTAGGCTTTATTGCCGAGGCTGTTTTAAACACAGTTAATGATTATCCCGAAAAGCTAACAGCGATGTTATACTTTACGGACATTTATTCTGCTTGTAAGGCTATTACCCCGCTAACTATTTCGGGCGCGGCAGCTGTCGAGTTGATGGACAGAGCGTCGTTGCAATCCATAGAAAATATGGAAGGCATGCCCGCTATTATTAAAACCCTGCCCGAAAATGCAGCCGCTTTATTAGTAGAATACCAGGGCAATACACAGGAAGAGTTGCAAGCATCTATGGATAGTTTCTTAACTATAGCCGATGATCTTTCCTTATTAGAAAAAGCCGAGTTTACTGCAGTGGCTTATAAGCAAGCCCAATTTTGGAAAGTGCGTAAAGGCATGTTCCCGGCAGTGGGCGCGGTTAGGGCAAGCGGCACAACGGTGATACTGGAAGATGTAGCTTTTCCGGTTGATAGTTTGGGCGATGCTATTTCTGACCTGCAACTACTATTTAAAAAATACAATTATACCCGTGCCATTATCTTCGGTCATGCCAAGGATGGCAACATTCACTTTGTAGTTACCCAGGCATTTGATACACCTGCCGAAGTAGCGCGTTACCAGGCTTTTTTACAGGAAGTAGTCGACTTGGTAGTAACCAAATATAACGGCGCTTTAAAAGCCGAGCACGGTACCGGCCG
>JACMRC010000436.1 GCA_014376655.1 Mucilaginibacter sp.
GAGTTCATTACATCATAAGCGCCGCCGTAAGCTTTACGGGTAATAACGGTAATGCGCGGCACGGTAGCCTCACAAAAAGCATAAAGCAACTTAGCACCGTTGGTGATAATGGCGTTCCATTCCTGGTCGGTACCCGGCAAAAAGCCCGGTACGTCTTCTAATACTAATAACGGGATATTAAAGCTATCGCAAAAGCGTACAAAACGTGCGGCCTTGGTTGATGCATGCCTGTCTAACACCCCGGCTAAAAAGCCGGGCTGATTGGCCACAATACCAATACTCCGGCCTGCCAACCGCGCGAAGCCCACGACTATGTTCTCGGCAAAATCTTTATGTACCTCTAAAAACGAATCGGTGTCAATTATAGGCGCAATAATCTCGCGAACATCATAAGGCTGCAATGCCACCTCAGGCAATATGTTGTTTAATTCGGGGCGAAGTTCGTTTGTCGGCTCGTAAGGTAGCGCCGGGGCTTTATCCTCGCAGTTTTGCGGCATATAGCTTAGTAGCTTTTTTACATGCTGTATGGCATCTATCTCGTTAGCACAGGCAAAATGGGTAACGCCCGATTTACTGGCGTGTGTGTTTGCGCCACCTAATTCTTCGGATGTTACTATCTCATGCGTAACGGTTTTTACCACGTTAGGGCCGGTTACAAACATGTAGGAGGTATGCTCGACCATCAAAATAAAATCGGTAATGGCTGGCGAGTACACCGCGCCACCCGCACACGGGCCCATAATGGCCGAGATTTGCGGCACCACACCCGATGCCATGGTATTGCGATAAAATATATCAGCATAACCACCTAATGAAACCACACCTTCCTGGATGCGTGCACCGCCCGAATCGTTCAAGCCCACAACCGGCGCGCCGTTCTTGATAGCCAGCTCCATTATCTTACAGATCTTTTCGGCATGGGTTTCAGACAGCGATCCGCCGAAAATTGTAAAATCCTGCGAGTACACGTAAATCAATCGCCCGTTAACTGTACCGTAGCCGGTTACCACCCCATCGCCTAAATATTTCTCGGTCTCCATCCCAAAATCGGTAGACCGATGTGTAACCATCATACCTATTTCCTGGAAAGAACCTTCATCCATCAGGAAGTGCAAACGCTCGCGCGCGGTTAGCTTTCCTTTTTTATGCTGACTGTCAACTCGGGCCTGTCCGCCGCCGGCCAATGCCTGCTGGCGCTTATGTTTTAGTATTTTTATTTTGTTATCCAATTCAATTTTATTTGTATGCTAAAATAACAATTAATAAATCATTTGATGTTAAGAGGAGGACGCATCTATAAATGCGCCCTCATTAATTAATGTCGCAACACAGCGACTGTCCTGAACCTCACTTTACAGGCACTTTTTGGTTAATGCTATTTTCCAAATTTGATTTCGAAATACCATTTACCATCTTTATAACCTACGGTCGTGCCGAATTTAAATGCTACAAAGACTAATAATGCATGTGTTATCATTATTATGTTTTCTATGAAAAATGTGTAAAATCAGTAGTAAACTTCACACTAATGCCCAAATAGGGCTACAAAGAATTATAATGCAAATATTTAGCGAAAAAGTCCGAAAGTCAAGTCAGTTTATAAAATAAAATTAAAAAATGTATATACCGCCGGCCAAAGCCTGCTCGCGCTTATGTTTTAGTGTTTTTATTTTGTTATTCACGATAGTAATTAAAGTGTAAGATTATAAAATTAGCAATTAAATTGTACAATTAGCGTTAACAAAACACCAGCTATGCTGTTAGATTTGGTATATTTGCCACAGTGAACGCTATAAGTAAAAAAATAATAGGAATAATGTTTATGTGTGTCTTCGTTGTGAAGATGGGCATATCACTTGCGCCTTTATTTACTTTTTTAGATAGCGGGACCGTCCGTGCAGCTATTATGCAATTGGAGCAGGAATCAAAAGGCGAGAAGGAAAACCCTGACAAAGATGTCTTTAAAGAAAAGAAAAACTTTGATGAGCATTTGTTAACTTTCTTCTATTACGATCCGTTTTTATTAGAAACAAACTACCTGCATAACCAAGAACACGCGCTGTTGGTGCAACTTTTCCATCCCGTGGTGCCCACGCCACCTCCCAACGTTTAAATGAATTAACCCGGGCCTTGGTTCCGGGATTTACCTCTATTCATTTAATTTTTCAATTCAATTTTATTCTATATGAATTTAAAGCAAGATGGGACAGCTATGGGCAGTCTTAATCTCAAAAAATATTTTTTGCCAAAAAATCTTAAAAAAGATCTTCCTTCAAGTATTGTTGTTTTTTTAGTGGCTTTGCCGCTGTGTTTAGGTATCGCGTTAGCATCTGGCGCGCCATTATTCTCGGGCATATTAACCGGTATTATTGGCGGTGTGGTAGTTGGTATGCTAAGCGGGTCGCAACTAAGCGTAGCCGGCCCGGCTGCCGGTTTAACCGTAATTGTGCTTAACGCCATTACCGGCTTAGGTTCGTTCGAGACCTTTTTATTAGCCGTGTTATTAGCAGGCGTTATCCAAATAACACTGGGTATTATTAAAGCAGGCACCATAGGCAACTATTTCCCATCCGCAGTAATTGAAGGGATGCTTGCTGCTATTGGTATTATTTTGATCATGAAGCAGTTTCCGCATGCGGTTGGTTACGATGCTGATTTTGAGGGCGATGAAGCATTTAAGCAGGTTGATGAACATAATACGTTTTCGGGGATAACCCGGTCGCTGTCAAGAATAAATTATGGTGCGGTAATTATAAGTTTGGTGTCACTTGCGCTGATGATCTATTGGCCGAAATTTAAAAAGCTTGCGATGATACCTGCACCGTTATTGGTGGTGTTGTCGGGCGTTATTTTGAGTTTGGTGTTTGTTGGGACTGATTTCGCATTGAAAGATAAACAACTGGTAAACATCCCGATAGTAAACAATGCTGCCGAGTTTTTTGGCCTGTTTAAATCGCCCAACTTCTCGGCAATTGGTAATAAGGAGGTTTGGATAACCGCTATAACCATAGCCGTAGTAGCCAGTTTAGAAACCCTGCTAAGCCTGGAAGCGTGCGACAAGATAGACCCCATAAAACGGATATCGCCGACTAACCGCGAATTAGTAGCACAAGGCGCGGGCAATATTATAAGTGGCTTGTTGGGCGGCTTACCTATGACGGCGGTTATCGTGCGTTCATCAGCCAACGTTAATGCAGGCGCTCGTACTAAAATGAGCGCCATTATACACGGCGGATTGCTATTGTTGTCGCTATTGTTTATTCCAATGGCTATCAATTATATCCCGTTATCATGCCTGGCCGCTATATTGTTGGTTACAGGCTATAAGCTGGCGCGGATAAGTTTATTTAAGCACATGTGGCACCAGGGGCTATCGCAGTTTATACCTTTTGCGGTAACTATAGTCGCGGTGGTGTTAACCGATTTATTAATTGGCGTGGGTATTGGTATGGCGGTAGGTATATTTTATATCCTGCGTACTAATATGCGTAACCCTTTCTTTTACCATATAGAAAGCGCCAACAAAAAAATCATCCGCATACATCTTGCCGAAGAAGTGTCTTTTTTAAACAAAGCAGCTATACAGATCACCTTAACCAGTTTGCCTAAAGAAACGGAGGTGATCATTGACGGAACTAATTCAAGGTTTATTGATCCGGATGTTTTAGAGATCATCAATAACTATAAACACAATGCTTACACAAAGGGAATTATTGTACAGCTGGTTGCCATAAAAGACCACTACGATGTGCCTAAACTGAAAGAATTAATATACAATCCTAACTAAGAAACATTATGAAAATCGATAATAATAAAACAGAAATAACAACCGCTATTAAAAACGGCAGCATAAAACTTACCCAAAAGGAAAGCTATAATGCACTAATATCGGGTAACCGTAAGTGGGTAA
>JACMRC010000054.1 GCA_014376655.1 Mucilaginibacter sp.
ATTTGGACGTGAGGTCTCCCATACGATATCTAGTGTTGATAATTGTATTCGCAGGTTGCCAACAACCCGCGCCACCTGTTACCACACAGCCATTTATTACGCCACCGCCATTTACCGTTCCGCATTATGCAGAGTGTGTGGATACGGTGGTTAATATGGGGAACTATACCTCCTATTACTCGTACGACCTTAAAGAACCTTTATATGTTAGCTATAAATTAAGCCATGGCGGCGGCGATTGCAACCGCGCACATTATAAGTTTAAAGCAGATAACACCCTAACCGCAACAGCGGCCGACTACTCACATTCCGGCTACGACGAGGGCCACCTTGCCAACGCCGAAGACTTCGCTTACGATTGCAAGCTGGACAAGAAAACTTTTAGCTTTTACAACTGCCTGCCCCAAACCCCGCGACTAAACCGTGGCATCTGGAAAGTATACGAAACCCGCATCCGTACGTTATCACAAACTAACACCCTGTACATTACCGCCGGTGGCATTTTTACTGATAAGCTCATTAAACCCGGCAAACATGTTGCCGTACCCGATTATTGCTATAAAGTGGTCATCGATTCGGCAAGCCGAAAAATCGTTTTTTGCCTGCTTTTTCCTAATGATACAACCGGGGTGGTTTTGCCTGTATCGTTGGATGTTTTGAAGGGGACGTTGGGGTATGAGCTGATTGGTCTGGACCGATGATTGATGTGATTAATGGATTTCGTTGAAACACAGGGGGCAATATCGTCAATCCTTATTTGCCCGCAAATTCATGCCGTTTTGTAATAATACAACCTTGGTTACTTTGCCGTCGCTGTCTTTTGCAAATTTAAGTTTCGCCGCTACTACCGTATAAAAAAAGTCTATATCTGATTCGGGGTAAATCTCTACCCTGGGCTGGCCGGTAAGTTGGGCGTATGCCTGGCCCGCATCCGTAGTTATCATTATTTTTACGGCTCCAGTTAATGTATAATTTCCTTCAATTGCTTTTAACTGAGCCGGATTTAAGCTTACGCTTTTTTGAAACGGCATTGCCTTGGGTATAACGAAGGACCTGTTAAAAAGAATGTTTTCTATGCTATTAGTTAATTGATAAAGGTTAATCACATTATACGTATTAGTTAACAATATAATGGTTTTGTTTTTATCAGGATAACGATCTATCATGGTCATATAACCCGGGTAGCCGCCGCTATGCAGGTAGTTTTTACCTAAATAATCTTTAGGCGGGGCAATCATCCAGCCAAATCCATAAACAAAACCCATCAATGTCGCCGTACTGCCATCCTTTAGCTTTGAGGGCATATAGGCCAGTTCCTGTTCGGCTTTGCTTACCAGTTTTTCTGTATATAAAGCCTGGTCCCACTTTAACATATCTTCGGTATTACTGCTTATACCGTAAGGGCCGGCTACACCATCAAAATAATATTGGTAGCGGTTGGCGCTGATACTATCGTTAATCACAAATTGGCCCTGTGCGGGGTTGTAAATATGGCCCATGGCGTAATCGTCTATTTTTTGTTTACCCGCCCGCCGTGCATACACTTGCGTATGTGCCATACCTAACGGCTTAAAAATATGTTTAGTAAGATATTGGCCAAACGGTTCGCCCGATACCTTTTCAACAATTAAAGCTAATAAAGCATAATTGGTATTTGAATATGATAGACTTGTACCGGGTATAAAATTTAGCATCGGCACATTTTTTTGGAGCGATGCCAGGACATCGGCATTATAGTTAATGCGGGTAATGTCTACCTGTTTTTCACCGAAGCCCAACATTTCGGGCAGGCCGGACGTATGGTGTAGCAGGTTATTGATAGTGATGTTTTTATAAGGGAATTGTGGTAGGTGTTTTACAACAGTGTCGCCATAATTTAATTTATGGTTTTGATGCAGTTGCATAATAGCCATAGCGGTAAACTGTTTGGATACCGATGCCAGCTCGAACATGGTATTGTTATCATTTAAGCGCTTTGTAGCAAAATCGGCGTAGCCAAATGCTTTTTGGTAAATGGGCTTGCCATCTTCGGCGATTAACACAGTGCCGTTAATGGCACCCTGCTTGTTCAACGTTTCAAAAAGGGAGTCGAGTTTCTGCACGGCTTGGCCTGATGCCGATGTAAAACTAAGGGCCAGTATAAAGCCGGCAAGTAATTGGCGGCAGTAGATATAAGGTTGTAAGGTCATTGCTCAAATTTGGTTTAAAATAAGGGAATAAGCAAATATGTAACCGCAAAAAGGCCGGCTGCTAAAAGGTAAAGAAAACAATTACAACTAATTGAGGTTAAGCACGTATCCAATCATACTAAAATATTTTAGCAAATAGGGTAAAATAAAATAAAAGTAAAATGAAAAATTTAATTTGTTCACTATTTATATTAGCTGCTTTTGCTTCATGCAAAAAAACTAATAATCAAACTTATAAGGTTAAATACGTGGTAACCGGTTCGGCAGTTAACCAGTTTAAATTCACGGTAAATAGCAACGACAAAGTGGTTGCCACGCCTTTTACCGGCACGCGCGACACAACAATTTATACAACATCAGGTGTTAATTTAAAGTTAGATACCAAAGCATCGGGTTTAAGCCCGCTGATAGGTTACATGTATGTAAATGATGTTTTAGTAACCAGTGTAACAGATGCTGATAGTGATGGTGATAACAAAACCCAAGTTAAACTTAACTACGATATTCCTCAATAATCAATTTTAAAATCATGAAAAAATTAGTTTATTCGTTAACCATTTTGTTAAGCTGCTGCCTTGGCAAGGCAGCTAATGCTCAAATCAGTATTAATTTAGGGCTTAATATTAACAGCCAGCCTGCTTGGGGCCCGGTTGGGTATGACCATGCCGAGTATTATTACATGCCCGAAATTGATAGCTATTATTCGGTTAATTCACACCAATACATTTACAACCAAAACAACACTTGGGTACGTACCACTTATTTGCCTGCCCGCTATAGCAATTACGATTTGTATAACGGCTATAAAGTGGTGTTAAACGAGCGCGACCCGTGGTTGCGTGACAATGTTTACCGCGCGCGCTATGCCAAGTACAAAGGCCGCCACGACCAGGTGGTAATACGTGATAGCCGCGATGACAAGTACCAAAAACATTGGGAAAAGCAACAGGATAAATACGACAAGGAAGACCAGAAAGACATGAAACACGAAATGAAAGATCGTGAGAAAGAAATGAAACATGGGGGTAAGGGCAATAAGCACGACGATTAAGTTTTTAACACCTTATTTATAAGAGCAGGACCTTAGGGCCTGTTTTTTTGTTTAATTTGTAAACCGGCATAATTTTAAAACGCTATGAAAAAAATCTGTACGTTTTTAATGGTAATTGCTTCATGCTCTTTGTCGGGATATGCCCGGGAAATAGTTACTGATACCACCAGTATTATGGTAATAGCCAGGCACGACGCCGAAAAGTTCAGCTTTGATAAGGTAAATAAAAAAGCAGTAATACGCAACCTGGGTAATCCAAATTCCGATTATTTTAAACCATCCGAAAAAACCTCGCAGGTGTCGTTGTTGAACGATTCGTTGTACGTTCAAACTTTTAAGACATACGCAATTAAACATATCAAAGCCAAACGTACCGCCAAAACACTTCTAATAGTTGGCGGCAGCGTGGTGGTAGTGCTGGGGCTAATTGTAGCCGCGCTGGTTGCAGGCGGCCCCGGGATTATAGAGTAATCTTTATAGTCCTTTTTAGCCAGGCTCATTTTAATACTCCGTCTTACCCAACTTGTCCATTTATCATCCCCAACTCCTCTGCACCGCAAAGTTCAGGATAATTTTATGCAGGGCAAGGCTCCTGGCCAGATTGGCGCACTTTTATTATAAAGATAATTGCTACCAAACTGCCTGTGTTGTTCAAACAAATACCATGAACCAATGTTAGCATTGATTCATGAGGGGATATCTTATTTTTATAGTTCTACTGGCGTGTTTGAGTACGCAGGCGCAGCATACAGTTAAATGGCCGGGTCATCATAAAGCAGCTATCGTATTAACTTATGACGATGCGCTGGAATCGCAGTTAAAGGTGGGCGTGCCTCAATTACTTAGCAAGCAACTTAAAGCTACTTTTTTCCTGACGGCAGATATAGACACACTGACCATTCCTAAATGGAAAAAGCTAAGCAGCTTGGGCTATGAGCTGGGTAACCATACGATGTATCACCCCTGCCTTAGTATCGAGGACAATCCCGTAGCTTCAGAAAATTATACTATAGAAAAAATGCTCCGCGAAATAGAAATAATGAACAATTATCTTTATGCAATAGATGGGCATACCAGCCGCACTTTTGCCTATCCATGTTCGGAAAGCACCGCTGGTAAGAAAGACTATGTAGATTCGTTGCGCGATTATGGATTAGTAAAATATGCTCGTACCGGTGGTGATACAGATGCTGTAATTACCGACTTTTCAAAGCTTGACTTATTGCGCGTTCCTTCCTATGGGCTTGAAGGTAACAATATCGCTGCCGACTTAATTGGTTTTGTACGAAAAGTTGAAAAAGCAGGCGGCTTGGGTATTTTTATGTTTCATGGTATAGGAGGCGACTATCTTTCTGTTAATCCTAAGGCGCACTATCGGTTGCTTTGCTATCTTAGGAAACACCACGAAACAATTTGGGTCACTACCTTTAAACAGGCTATGGATTATGCTACCGCAAATAAAGAAAGTAAACCTAAGGTGGATAGGCTTGCAGCCAATCATAAGAAAGATAAATTTCAGCCGGTTTCGGGCAGGTCAAACCATAATTAACCCAAGCTGCTTAATAAGTAATATCAGGGCGAGTTACCACTCCATTACCCTAATCCCAATTTGCCCATCAATGATCGCGAACTCCTTTGCGCCCCATGGCCGCAGGGTAACTTTATCCAAATTGGGGTGCAGTAACTCCGGGAATTGCGCGGCTACTTTTTTGTAAACTTCTTCAATATTAGTTGTCTCTAAGCGCAGCTCGGGATGGTTGTGGGCGGCTTGCTTACACCCATACCCCAAACAAAAAGGCCCCGAATAAAATCCGGGGCCTTTCAAATATCCCACCCTGCCGGTAACGTAGTAAACCGCAGGATGTCAATAATCAATTACCAGTAACTATGGCTTAATAGGTTTAATAGTGTCCGTTTTAGTTTTTAAGGTGTCGCGCTTGTGTACCTTTTTTTGTTTTTTTGTGGTGTCTTGTTGTTGCGCGGCAAAGGCAAATTCCTGTAAACCAAATGCTGATACAAGTGCCAG
>JACMRC010000437.1 GCA_014376655.1 Mucilaginibacter sp.
CAAAAGTACCGAAAATTAGGCAAAAAAACAATGCCGGGCCCGCAATTATCACAGTTATTTCTATGCTGTATTTAATGAAATGACAACGTTTACTTAACTTTTTAGGCTGTACACATTAAATTTATGCTATTTTAAGCATTGGTTTACAGCTATTCATCACCTGTTTAAGGCAGATAAAATTGCTGCGAAATTTTAAAAGCAATACCTTTAGCATAAACCTGTAATTACATTAATTTGTAAAAGAAAACTAATACCTTAGCTTCACGCTATAAACCAAATAAATAAACTTAATTTATGTTAACTCGTCGTTCATTCGTAAAAACATCGGCTCTGCTATCAGCCGGATTATTGGCAGCGCCAAGCTTATTGGCTTATGATAAAAAATACATAGGCTTGCAATTATATACGGTTAGGGATGCTATGGCAGCTAACCCCGCCGCAGCCTTAGCTAAAGTTGCGCAAGTAGGTTTTAACTCGGTAGAAGGGGCGACCTATACCGGCGACGAGAAGTTTTACGGTATGGATGCCAAAGCATTTAACCAGGTTTTAAAACAAAACGATTTAGTGATGCTGAGCAGCCATTATCGCCTTGGCGAAGAACAAACCAATGGCAAAGATACCATGGGTACTATGCTGCACGATTGGGATAAGGCTGTTGACGACGCTGCCGAAGTTGGTTTAAAATACATGGTTTGCGCTTACCTGTCAGATCCTGAACGTGGCAATTTAGATCATTATAAGAAACTGGCTGATGATTTCAATAAAGCAGGCGAGCGTTGCAAAAAGGCGGGGATCCAATTCTGCTACCATAACCACGATTTTGAGTTTAAACAACAAGACGGTAAATACCCTTACGAAACCTTATTAACCAATACCGACAAGGACCTGGTAAAGATGGAAATGGACCTGTACTGGGTTACCAAAGCCAAGCAGGATCCTATTAAACTGATTAATGAAAACCCGGGCAGGTTCCCGTTGTTCCATGTTAAGGATATGGATAAAACGCCGGCCGCCAGCTTTACCGAAGTTGGTAACGGAATAATAGACTTTAAAACGATATTTAAACATGCTGATAAAGCAGGCATGAAATACTTCTTTGTTGAGCAGGATAAAACGCCAGGCGATCCATTTAATAGTATCAGCCAAAGCTTTAACTATATTAAGAAGACATTGGTATAAGCTATTTTTTTACCTCAAATTTGCCGGTTGCGTCATTAACAATTATGCTATCGGTTATTTTTTGAGTAGTCCTTTTAGAGATAAATATGACGTTGTGATCTACAAACAACACAGAGTCAAATTGGTTAAACGCGTAAATATCCCTGTCGTATAAATTTTCGTGCTTCCAGTAGTATTTGCCAGTCTCTAAGTTAAGTTTACCGACGAAACCAATAGTCGAAATATAAGCTATGTTAGTTTTAATAACTGGATTGCCTAAATTAAAACCATAAGCACGAGCTTTCCAATTCAGTTTTTGAGTTGCCGTGTCAAATGATTCAACGACACTACCTCCTGATTCGGAATCAGTTTCCGTATAATAGACAATTAGGTTGTTTCTATAAAACGATATAAACGCTGTCTCTACTCGCTTATTGGTTGATAATTTATAGGATACTTTTGGACTTCCTTTTTTAAATTCTTCGATGTTCCCATCAGGATAAATTGTGAAATCGATGTTATTCAACGAAGCGTAAACGGTGTCCTCGTCGCCTGTAGCGATGCGCCCGGATTTTACTTTTGCCAAAACAGCATAGGTTATACCCAACGTTGTTGATTTAACAGCCGAAATATCCTTGTGTATTGTGTCAACTACAGCAATAGTTTTGTCCGGTTCATGATTACATGATAACCAAATTAATGACACAACAGCTAACGATATATTTTTTTTCATTATAAACAGGACAGTGCTATGACGCGAAGTTAAATACTATTTTTAGTAGAATGACTATGTTTTGTACCTGCTAAAAATTATATACTTTTAGCAATCACATGGAAGAAAAAAACAACAAAAAAACCATCTGGGCCTGGTGCATGTTTGATTGGGCCAACCAGTCGTATAACATGGTTATAACCTCAACCATTTTCCCGGCTTATTATGTAGGTATCACAGCTAATACTCTTTATGGTAAAAATACAGTAAGCTTTTTTGGCCATAAGTTTGTAAATACCGTTTTGCAAAATTATATTTTAGCTGTATCATACCTACTCATCGTGCTTTTATTGCCGATATTAACTTCGATAGCCGATTATCGTGGCGCTAAAAAATTGTACCTCCAATTATTTACCTGGGTAGGTGCTTTAGCATGTGCCGGATTGTTCTTTTTAAAAGAAGGCGGGCCGATTGAATTTGGGATGATATGCTTTGGCATAGCTACCATAGGTTATAGCGGCGGATTTGTTTTCTACAATTCCTACTTACCGCAAATAGCCACAATAGACAAACAAAACGATGTAAGCGCTAAAGGCTTTATCTACGGCTTTGCCGGGAGTATTGTAGTACAATTGGTTTGTTTGGTAGGAGTGATGTTTCACAATTTCTTCGGTATAACTGAGGATATGGGGGCGCGGATCTCTTTTATCATTGTTTTTTTATGGTGGATAGGGTTCGCTTTAATCCCATTCAAAATATTACCCAAAGGCGAACCGAATGCCGGGTCGCATGAATTTAATGTAATTACCGGCGGATTTAAAGAGCTGGCTAAAGTGTTCGGTAAAATCAAAACTATGCCTTTGGTAAAACGGTTTCTGCCTGCATTTTTCTTTTATTCGGTAGGGGTGCAGACCATTATGCTTGTTGCTGCCGAATTTGCGGCAAAAGAATTACACATGAAGGACGACGACTTAATTGCTATTATCCTTATTATACAAGTGGTAGCTATAATAGGTGCTTGGCTTACTTCGCTTGCATCAAACAAATATGGTAATACAAGAGCCCTGATAGTTCTGGTAGTTTTTTGGACATTTA
>JACMRC010000438.1 GCA_014376655.1 Mucilaginibacter sp.
GCGGTAGACCCTTGTGCAAACGTACCGGCGCCGGTAGTTGTTCCGCTTGCAACCGGTAGTACTGATAAAGATATTTGTGGGATAGTAGTAAACGTCCAAACATTATCATTAACCAGGGCCGTATGGAATTTATCGGCAGCACCTGTGGTAATGGTACCGGTGTATACTACAAACGGTAGTAGCGGTACATCCGGTGTAAAAGTATAAACACGGGCATTACCGGTAGGGGCAACTGTGCCGCTTACCGCGTTTGCGCCTTGCTTAATTATAAATGTTGTTTTAGTAATGGTAGCCGCATCCATGTCGGTATTAAAAGTTGCGGTAATAACTTTAGGTAGTATTACATCAACCGCTTTATCCATCGGGTCGGTTGTTACTAAAGGGCATACGCCTTGTACAGCTTTAAACTCATCCTTTTTACAGCCTGCTATAAATAACATCAGCAGTAAAACCATCGACCAAATGGCTGTGAATGTTTTTGAATAGCCTCTGCTTTTACGCACTTGAGTACTTTCAAAAGTTGGGGTAATTTTTTGTTTCATAGAAGTTGTTTAAATATTAATGTAGCGCCGCAAACTTATAAGGCATAACTGGGCACACTACAAACCTACGCCTGGTAATGGGTAGGTTTGTTACACAATTATTTAAATAAGTTCTATAATTCACACATTGCAGGCAGTAATGCGTCGGCACATTCCATGTGCTTGAAGTGAGAAGGGGTTATACCGGTAACTTTTTTAAACTGGGTCGACAAATGCGCAACACTGCTGTAATTAAGTTTCCACGAAATTTCGGTAAGGTTAAACTCCTTACTGCGAATCAATTCTTTTACACGGCGTATTTTATTGGCGATGATAAAGTGTTCTATAGTAATGCCCTGCATAGCCGAAAAGGAATTGGCCAGGTAGGTGTAATCAAGGTTTAGCATTTCGCTTAAGTAAAACGAAAAGTTAGTTTTTAGGGGATGGTCTGAATTATCTATCATGTCAAGGACAACGGTTTTGATCCTTTCAATTAGTATATTTTTACGATCTTCTATCAATTCCAACCCGGCGTTTAATAAGGCGACTTTAAAATTTCGCAGTTGGCTATCAGAAAGTGGGCCTAATACTTCCACCTGCCCGGGATCTACAGAAATACAATACAGTCCAAGTTTTTCTAACTCGCTCTTTACTGCCATGCGGCACCGAAGACAAACCATATTTTTTATAAATAATATCATATTAGTAATACTGCTTGCAAAGCAAGTGCCTCATATTAATTATGAGTATTTAGCCCGTTGGGGATTTTGAGTAACTTAATGATAATAATGCCTCTGAGGCTATTGAAAGGCACTTTTACGCAAATTGGCGCTGTTTGGTGATTGAAAGTTTATTACCGTTGTTTAATTCATGCAGAACCTGGTAAACAACGGTAATAAGCAACTTATAGGTAGGTAGTAATAATATTAGTGCTTTTAAAGAAATAATTATGTAAATAGATTGAGCATCGAACCAGCATTGCTGTGAAATTAAATAAAAACGTAAAGCCACCAAATAGTATGGTGGCTTTACGTTTACTTTATTTAATACTGTAGTGTAGCAACTAAGTTCTGTATGGCATACAACTCACAGCTATACTTTATGTGGCGAAGTATATTACTTAAAACCAAGACTTAAAGACAACACATCAGACGATAGGCCCGTGGTTTGGGTGTAGTGCCCATACCGCAGTTCCAGTTCATGAAAATGCTGCATGCCCAGTACCCCCGCTGGCGGCACTATCCGCAAACCGACGCCATAAAAACTGCTTTGAAATTTAGCATACTCAAAGTTGCTGGTGTAATACGCATCAGTAGCTGCGTGTACCGCATAAGGTGCAAAATATTTGGCAGCCGATTGTGTATAGTATCTATAAAATGGTGAAATAGAAAAGAACGGCGAAACTTTATATGCCAGTTCAAAGTTTGCAGTATGCGCTTTAACACCCCAATCGTCTGTAAAGTAACGATAGTAGGTGCGCAGGATAACGTTGTCGCCGGCAAAGTAATTAAGCCTTATGCCTATTGGCAGCTTAAAGCGCGATGCAGGTAGCTTTTCTATAGTGTCTTTTTTGTTGGTGAAATACACGCGGTGAAATGGCAGACTTAAATACCCGGTTTGTTTAACCACATCGCCCAAAACCATAACGGTTAGCCTTGAATTAATAATTTGCGAATAAGCAAATGCCGCGGTATAAGTATTACGCGGGCTGGTAGCCAGGCTAACCTCTTTAGTACGGCCACCGCCGCCCGATGATAAAACTGTGTTGCCGCTGGCTGTGGTAATATAGGTGGCCCCGGCAGGGGCAGGGTTAATGCTCTGTATAAACTCTGATGGATAGATCAGCGTAACATGGTCCCAATAGGCTTGTGCCTTCGCACTAAACTCACCATTCTTGTCATGCGTTTTTAGTGAAAAGTGTATGTCGCCACCTAACGATTTGTAGTTATACTCGTTAGAGTAATAGCCGCCCAAGCCAAAAGTATTACCTGTTTTAGCGTTTTCAACGGTCCAATCTAACGAAGGATAAATACGGGTACCGTCTTGCTTACCCAAGCCGGTTGTAGTTACGTATGCCGACGATGCTGAGGTATGGTGGTCATACCCTAAGCCAAAATTTAATGTGTTTTTGTTTTGATTATTTCCTTGCCATGAAAAATGCAGGTCAAGTCCATTCGAAAAATCATTTACTTTTTCTGTACCAATACCACCTGTTATGGGCGAGTGGTTACCATCCTGGTTGTAATAGCTTGATACCAGGTTAACTTCATCCAGCTTTAGTGCGCGGGCATTATAGCCGGTGTCTCCTTGCAGGCTTATGGGTTTAAAATAGCTGGCAGGTACACGTGGCAGGGTATCTTGTTTGGTTTGCGCGTGCACACTCATCCTGCATATTAATGCAAAACCTAATACCGATAGATATACTTTCTTCATCTAAATATTAATTACAGCCGCAGCCACCACCATTTTTACCTGCATTAGCGCCCGAGGCACTTTCGCGATACGATTGAAAGTTCAATTCGTTTTTCTCCACCTTGCGGTTAGCTAACACCATCTCGGCATCATTGATCCGGCTTTTCTGGTATTCTTTTACATGCACGCATGATGTGGCAACAAGCACCAACAACAAACAGGCGGATAGTTTTACAAAGAGGCTCTTCATAATATTTAGGGGGTTATTTTAAGTTTATATTGTTTGATGTATACAGGTTATTATTATCGTCAATTATAACAGCCTCTATATCTTTCATTTGATTGATCATGTCCAAGCCCGCTTTAATACCCATTATGGTAACCGGTGTGGCCATTGCATCGGCAACCTCGGCGTTGGTGGTTATAATGGTGACACTTTTAATACCCGTAACCGGCAGGCCAGTGCGCGGGTTAATAGTATGCCCATATTTTTTACCATTAATAACCGCAAATTTTTCATAACTGCCTGATGTAGCAATGGCCATGTCGCTTATTTGCAGGTAGGAGAATATTTCGTGCTTCAAATCGGGATTAACAATACCTACGGTCCATTTTGTGCCGTCAGGCTGCAGGCCCCAGCAAGTCAAATCACCCGATGCATTTACAATGCCGCTATCAACACCGCGCAGCTTCAATACATGTTTGGCGCGTTCGGCAGCATAGCCTTTACCAATACCGCCAAAGCCTATGCGCATGCCTTTTTTTCTTAAATAAACGGTGGTGTTTATTTCATCAAGTACCACGTTTTTGTAGTTTATTAACTTAACCGCCTGTTGCGCTGTTTCGCCATCAGGTAGGGCAGTCATGTTGGTATCAAAGTTCCACAAGCCTTTATCTATCGATCCATAAGTAATATCAAAAGCGCCTTGTGTCAGGTCTGAAATTCTTAATGAGCGTGCTATCAGGTCAAAAACTTCGCAGTCAACCTTTACAGGTGCTAAACCCGCGTTTTGGTTGATAAGGTTTGTTTGGCTGTCATCGCTAAAAGTGGTAAACAGTTTTTCAATACGTTGTATCTCGGTAACGGCTGCATCAATATGCTGTTGAGCAATTTCGGCATCATCGCAAACAACACTTATTTCAAAGCGGTTGCCCATCAAGCGCATGTCGCGCTGATGCACTGTAAGCTTTTTCTGGATTTTATCAGCGACCAGCATTGGCTAAAGGATTAATATCCGCAACAAATTTCTCCGGCGATTCATTAGGATAGCCATCCCAGGTTTTAAGCACCTTACCATTTTTATCAACCAATAAAGTGAATGGGAATTTACCGTCGGGGTTGTATTTATCGGCCAATGCTTCATTACGCTTTATCTGCGCGGCATCTAATTGATCCTTCTTTTGGCGCGGAAAATCAGCACGTACTAATACTAAGTGATCCTTGGCGTAACCTTCAAACGTGGCAGATTCTAATATTTCTTTACGCAAGCGAATACATGGCCCGCACCAATCTGATCCGGAAAAATTAATGACAATCAACTTGTCCTCTTTAGCTGCTTTAGTTGTAGCCTCTTTTATATCACCCAGCCAGGTTACAGAAGGAAGGAATAGTACTACGAATAATAAACTTAATAATTTCATATCAGGGGATTTTATGCATTAACAGCGATACTTTCGTTTTAGTATAAATGCCGTCATAATAATATAATACTTTAACCAGCCATGGCCTTAAAAGTACGGTTCACTATGTTACTTCTAATTAATGTATAGGCGGAAGCCCCTTTTGTATCGACGAACAAAAGTAATTGACAACTCTGTGCGATTTTAATAGTTTAAAATCACCTGCCCGGAGGTTAATTTTTAGTGATCAAGACCCAGTCAACAACAAAATCGGCCTTTCCGGCTTTTATCTTGTCGACTGTAGTTTGTGTTAGGCCGGGGTATGGCCCTTGCATTTTAAAAACCCCTTGCGGATATCCGCCACCTAAAGCAAGGTTTAATATCAGGTATTTGTTATTATCAAAAACCCAGGTGCCGTATTTTTCTACCATTTCCTTTGTTGCGGTATAGGTTACTACCCCGTCAAGACTAAAGATTAGTTTGTCGGGCTGTACATTTACACTGTAGGTATGCCATTGGGTAACATCAGTACTTTTAGGGAAAATGTTGCGCGATTTTAATGGTGTATCGCCATGATACGTTGGGCCATGGATAGCGTTACTGGCCCAGGTAGAGTCGCCAACGGTTTCCATAATATCTATTTCGCCGGCATCGGGCCATTTGCCTTTGCCTAATATCCAAAATGCAGGCCAAAGCCCTGCACCTGCAGCCGTCTTCATCCGTGCCGAAACATTGCCATATACAAACTCATACTTATTGCGGGTGTTCATCCTGCCCGATACAAAATCATTCATCTTTACCCGGTTTTGGCTGTAGCCGGAGTGGTAAACCGGTTTTATGGTTAGCAGCCCATTTTTAATAATGATGATACTGGCCGAATCTGCGTAGGCCTGCTGCTCGTTATTGTCGGCGCGGTTGTTAACCTCAACGTTCCATACGTTGCGGTTAAGAGCGTTGCCACTAAAACTTTCAAAAAATAAAGTGTCTTTTTTTTGTGCCGATAAGGTTTGCACGCAGCAAAACAATAACAGTATTAGGGCAGCAGATCTCATAAACAATTAATTGGTGATCAAATATAAGCCATAATCAAATAGGTTAGTACATGTAATAAGTCCTTTATGTACTTGTACTTGATTGTCTATTAGGCTATATTGCATAATCTATGCTTAAAAACTTTAACTGTATTTTATTAACGCTATGCTGTGCCTTTTTTTTGACGCGGGCGCATGCACAAAGTAGCGGAAGTGATACCGCGCAACAGCGTTTGGTAACTGCCAATATGGAGGCCGCGTTTAATAAAACTGTTGGCATTCAATCACACCTGTACAAAGGCGCAGCATACGAAAGATACCTAAAACCTACCCGTGGCAATGCTTATTTTAATGATACTACAGCACTATTTAATGGGTCAGTTACCTACGGTGGGGTGATCTACCGAGACGTGCCTTTATCATACGACGTGGAGCAGGATCTGCTGATAAGCCGCATGAAAGACAATTTATTCCTATACAAATTTGATAGTAAAGATGTAAATAGTTTCGACCTCACCGGCCATCATTTTATAAGGATACAACCGGCAAATGCAACCAAGCGGGTACCGGCAGGGTTTTATGATGAGTTGTACAACAACAAACTACAGCTTTTAGCAAAACTAAAAAAGGTAGTTACCAAAGGTACACGTGGCTTTGGGGTGCCTGTATTGATCTACACCCTGGAAACTAACTATTTCCTAAAAAAAGACGGTATATACTACGACGTAAATAGCCGCGGCAAATTTTACGATGTGCTGAAGGATAAGGAAAAGGAGTTGAAAAAATACCTGAAAGATAA
>JACMRC010000439.1 GCA_014376655.1 Mucilaginibacter sp.
GTAATTCTTCGGGATCACCTTTACAGATCAACATAGGGCCGACACCGAAACCCAAGGCACTGCCTGCATCCAATAAAACATATTGATTGGCTACATAGGCAAAAGCGTGATAGCTTAGTTTAGTAATATCCAGTTCGCCGCGGAAGGCTTTTTGGTTATGCGTTTCTACATCATCATAAAAGACCTCAAACACCAGGCCCTCGGTATCTATCTTATGATGAATAAGCGCGTCGAATATAAATGTATCATTAGGGCATGGCGAAAAGCCGAGCGTTAATTTCATGTGGTTAGAGATTAGTGATTGGTTGATCAGAGATTAGGCCTGAACATTCACTAATTCGCTCATTCACTAATTCACTCATTATAGTCACCTACAACTCCCTTATCAAATCCAGCGCAAAGGTATTTAGATTTTTAACAGCAAGCCCTATCTGCCAGTTGTCGCGGTTACGTTTTTCTACATAATTTGACACTGCTCTGATCTGTACGCAAGGCACCTTCAGTTCTCGGCAGGCATAGAAGAACGCGGCACCTTCCATGCTCTCAATTTGTGGATTAAAGCGGCCCACCACTTCGGCAATACTTGCCTCATTACCATGCACAGTATTTACGGTTATGGCCGTGGCCTTTGTAGGGGTCATAGCAGTAAAATGACTAAGGCTGCTTGTCGGATTAAAAATACCGGCACCAAGGCCCAATTGTTCAATACTTATAAAGCGGGTATCATCTTCGGCTCCCAATTCGGCAAAGGTATCTTTGGTTATTTCGTATACCTCGCCGAGTGGAAAGCTCCTATCGAACGCCCCTGCAATACCCAGGTTTATTACAAGGTTATATACATTGTGGGGTAAATGCTTACCTAAAGCAAAGGCCGTTGCCACCATACCCGCACCGGTAATTAATACCGAGCAATTAGCCACCGAGATATGGCGGGGAACAAACAGGTTATCCGCCTCGTCCGACTTTTGCATGCCCAACGCATCCATCAGTGGTTGTACTTCGCCCTGGGTAGCAGCAACAATTAATATCCGCATGTCATTTTCTTTATTCAACTAAGATAATTAAAATTAGTTTGCGGTGGGTGGTTTGCGGTTGGCCGTACAATATTCTTCAACGCTGCATTGGACTGTTTTGCCACATTGATCACGCAAAACATCACACTATATCACAGCCTATCACACGCTATCACACCATTATCACACGGAATCACACTATATCACAGCGCATCACACTATATCACAGTATTCTTTTTAAGTTAAAATACTGTATATTAAAGCATTATTGCAAAAATAGGATTTTATTTGCTTTTAGTTTGATTTGAAATGCCGCAAAAGGCAGGCCGCATTGAATGCCGACATTTGGTTTATACAAAAGTACAAAGAATACCGCGGAAATAAAATACTACGCGTGGTATTGCAGGCATCCTGCGCCTAATTATTTTCAGGCATTTTAATTTTATATGGGACTTACCTGAAAGCTAAACGCAAAGCAAAAAAACTGCAAACTGCGCACTGTAAACTGCAAACTGACTTACTGCAAACTTAAAGTTTGTATATTTGCACCCATTAAATATTATGATGATACACATAACACGCAAGGAACATTTTAATGCAGCTCATAAAATGTACCGTGATGAGTGGAGCGCCGAGAAAAATGCTGAAGTATTTGGTAAATGCGCCAACCCAAACTGGCATGGCCACAATTATAACCTTTTTGTAACTGTAAAAGGCGAAATTACCCATGCTACAGGCTACTTAATTGATTTGAAAGAGTTAAAAGTGATCATTAACGATTACGTTATTGAGAAGCTTGACCATAAAAACATTAACCTTGATGTTGAATTTATGAAAGGCAAAATGGCATCGACCGAACTGCTTTGCATAGAGATATTTAACCAGTTAAAAGTCCCGATTGAAGCCTATGAAGGTGTATTTTTACATTCGGTACGCTTACATGAAACCGAAAATAACTCGGCAGAGTATTTTGGTAATTAAACCTGCACAATGATTTACGACGACGACGACAATCTTCCGGACAGGAACGAAGGTATTAACGGCTACGAAAAAGTAGACCGCTACAACCCCGAACTTATTGAAAGCCTATCGGGCCATTATAAAGAAGTGCTAAAGCAATTGGGCGAAAACCCGGAGCGCGAGGGCCTGTTAAAAACACCCGAGCGTATTGCCAAAGCCATGCTGTACCTAACGCATGGTTACGACCTGAATCCGAAAGAAATATTAAACTCGGCTTTGTTTAAAGAAGAGTACAGCCAGATGGTGGTGGTTAAAGATATTGAAGTATACTCGATGTGCGAACACCACATGCTGCCTTTTTTTGGCAAGGCGCATATTGCCTACATCCCTAACGGGCATGTCGTTGGACTGAGCAAAATACCACGCGTGGTTGATGCTTATGCACGCCGCCTGCAAGTACAGGAACGTTTAACAAACGAGATCCGCGATTGTATCCAGGAAGCTTTGCAACCTATTGGTGTAGGTGTAGTTATGGAATGCCGCCACTTGTGCATGTGCATGCGTGGGGTACAAAAACAAAACTCGGTTACTACAACATCTGCATTTTCGGGTGGATTTTACCATGAAAAAACAAGGGCTGAGTTTTTACATTTGATATCGTCTAAATTAAGTTAAGCCCCCCGCCCCCCTAAAGGGGGAGGGATGGTTTACTAAATATAACCAAATTATAAACTTTAAAAATCCCTCCGCAATAGGCGGAGGTTAGGGGGCAAATGAAAGCATACATTTTTCCAGGACAAGGCGCACAGTTTGTAGGTATGGGTAAAGACCTTTACGATCAATCAGACAAAGCACGCCAACTATTTGAGCAAGCTAACAAGATCTTAGGGTTCCGCATTACAGACATTATGTTTAACGGCACCGACGAGGACCTTAAACAAACCAATGTTACCCAACCGGCTATATTTTTACACTCGGTTATATTGGCTAAAGTATTGCCTGATTTTGCGCCTGATATGGCTGCGGGCCATTCGTTGGGCGAATTTTCTGCATTAACTGCTGCGGGCGCTTTATCGTTCGAGGATGGATTGCGTTTGGTTGCGGCACGTGCCAACGCCATGCAAAAAGCCTGCGAGATCCAGCCATCAACCATGGCAGCTATCTTAGGATTAGATGATTTTACTGTCGAGGATATTTGCCATCGCATCAGCGATGTGGTTGTTCCGGCTAATTATAACTGCCCTGGCCAGTTGGTAATATCGGGCACCATATCTGGTATCGATAAAGCTTGCGAACTAATGACCGCTGCCGGTGCTAAACGCGCATTAAAGCTAAACGTGGGTGGTGCGTTCCACTCGCCATTAATGGAAGCTGCAAGGGTTGAGTTGGAGCATGCTATTGTAAACACCGTTATTAATAAACCCGTTTGTCCTATCTTCCAAAATATTGATGCCAAACCCCACACAGATCCGGAGCAAATAAAGCATAATTTAATTGCGCAATTAACCGGACCTGTTAGATGGACACAAACCGTGATACGAATGCTGGAAGATGGCGCTACCTCATTCACAGAAGTTGGGCCGGGCAATGTTTTGCAAGGCCTGGTAAAAAAAGTAGACCGGGCAATGCCTACGGCAAGTGCCTCATTACAACAATAATTTTTAAAGCCGCAAACTAAAGCGGCTTTTTTTTATTGTAAGTTTACATAAGTCTATTTACAACATTTGAGTTACGCAGGAAAAATACGTTTAATGCTGGCATTATTGGGGGCCAGCCTGCTGTTAACGGCAATTATTGTGCGTTCTACCTACACGTCTGCCATTAACTTAACGCAGACGGCAAAAATGCTGGAAGATAACCTTAATAAAAAAGAAGGTTATATAAACCGCGCTGTAAATACACCCGCCGGCCTTAACAGGTTTAAAAATTTGCATAATAATAACGAGGATGGTTTAAAATGCCTCCAGGAATTTACAACCAACCGTAATATCAAGGTAATGACATTTAAGGGTAATACCCTTACCTATTGGAGCGATATTACTTATATCCCCGACCGCCCCACAGACATTAAAAACGGCTACTCATTTATTAATAAGGTTAATGGCCATTACGAGGCTATAAAGAAGAGTGATGGCGATTTTTCCGTTATATTTCTGATACCGGTAAAAATAAACTACGGCGTTCAAAACCGTTACCTGCAAAACACATTCTCGCCCGATCTGCTAAAAGACAACAACATTGATATTGCAGATTTTACGGATGGAAACACATACGCCATACATAGCCTTACAGATATTTATCTTTTCTCTGTTAAAGAGATACGTAACGAAGTTAATTACCGGTTCTTTTATTTCGAGCTGGTTATATGGCTGCTAACCTTTATTGTAATATGCATACTTGTACAAAATATTTGTTTTTACCTGGCTAATAATGGGCACCTGTTACTGTCGTTTATTTTGCTGGCTTTGTTTATAGTTTGCGTAAGGTTTGTTAACCTGGAGTATAATTGGCCTAATTTTACATACAGGCTCGAAATTTTCGGCCCTAAGTTATATACCGCCAACAAGGTCTTCCCATCATTGGGCGATCTGTGTATGAACATACTCATGTTTAGTTGGTTAACAGCTTATCTTTATCGCCAGCGTTTTAAGTTGATAAAGCAGCTACCGGGTAAAGCCTGGGGGTACGTACTAATTACCGGATTTATAATAATCCAGATCGCGGTATCAACACAATTGTTAAAAATATTTTACGGGCTGGTAGTTCATTCCAACATCAACTTTGATGTAAACAATGTGCTAAGCCTGTCAGTATATAGTTTCTGCGGCATATTAATGTTATGCTTTAGTTTCTTCATATTTTACCTGCTTAACGAAGTTTTCCTAACCGTTTGTGTACGATTACAGGTACCGCCAAAGCATCAACTTATATTATTAGGCACGGGTATTTTGCTAATCACAGTTTACTATAGTTTTTACCGGCACGAGTTTATTGCATTTTACCTCTTATGGTCAATTATTGTAGTTATTCGCGGCTATGCCTATCGTTATAAAAATGGCAAAACCACCACATTTATGTTTGCAGGGGTGCTACTTATTTGCGCGGTAATATCATCAGTGAACCTTAATCATTTTGAGGAGAAGAAAGAAAATCAGCTGCGTAAAAGCCTGGTAAAAAAACTGGAGGTCCCTAATGACGCTAATGCTGAGTATCTGTTTAAAAAATTAGAGCAGCGTATAACCACAGACCCTATCATCATTCGCTATTTTAGTGACACCCTGCATAATAACGATTACCTGCAAAACCGTTTTCAAAAACTTTATTTTGACCTTTACTTGTCGAAATATAATTTTAAGATCCATGAGTTTGATCCTTCAGGACAGCCGCTATCAGCCGATAAGAACTACCAGCTTGATGTTTTTAAGGATATGGTACTTTATAGTGCTATTAAGATAGCAAACTCAAACTATTTTTATCGCGAGAATGAGTCATTCGGGTTAAAAAATTACTTTGCCATACTGCCGGTTATCCAAAAAGATAAGAACCTGGGATCTATTGTTATCGAGCTAAAATCTAAGGCTATTCAAACCTCAGGCTATTTCCCCGATCTATTGGTTGATGGCAAGGCAACCGATGACGATGCCTTTAAAAATTATTCGTACGCTTTTTATTCAGACGATAAACTGGTAGCGCAAAGCGGAAACTTTGTTTACGAAATAAAGCGCGACACAAAAATTAAATACGCTTTAAAAACATTTAATTTTAAAACAATACCGGTAGATAACGCACCTCGGTATAGCCCGTTTAACGCCTATAGCCATTTAATTTATAAACCTACCCAGCGCAACCTAATAGTAATAAGCAAGGAAGAAAATACCATTTTTTACAATGTTACCTCAGTTACGTTCTTTTTTGTGGTACTGCTGGCATTTAGCATGGTAACACTTGCTGCAAGCTGGGCATGGTTGCGCATAAAAATATTAACCATAACCAACAACAAAATTAAGTGGGGTATAAAAATAACCCTCGATAAAACATTGTATAAAACACGTATCCAGTTTTCGATGGTGTTTGCAGTTGTTGTTACCCTAATATTGGTTGGCATAATAACCTATATATCTATAAGCGCCCAATACCAGGCCCAACAGGAAAAGATGATCCGCGACAAGATCATTAAAATAATAGATGTATTTGAAAACGGCCTGTTTGATAAATATATGACCCATATTACCGAGCAGAGCCTGGTAGCCTTTGATGCCTTGGCAACGTCGTATTCGTCAGATCTTGCTTTGTTTGATAGCCATGGCGCTTTATTAAGCAATGGTTCGTTATCAGTTACAACCCAACCACGCATATATGATTATGGTTTAATAGCCCGCCACATGAACGCAAAAGCTTTTTTGAAACTAAACAGCGAACACAGGTCTGAATATATAAGTGACGAGGTAATAGGCGGCCTTAATTATAAAACAGTTTATGCCCCTTTACGAAATACAAAAGGCGAGATCATAGCTTATTTGCAGTTGCCTTACTTTTCGAACGAGTATGATTATAAAGAACGTATTGGTTCATTATTAAATATGATGATAAATATCTATGCGTTGATATTTATAGCTATTGGTTTGTTTGCGGTAATTATTGCCCGCCAAATAACAAACCCGCTAAGTTTTATACAACAAAGCTTAAGTAAAACTATTTACGGCAAAAAGAACGAGCCGATAAAATGGGACCGCGATGATGAGATAGGTGCCCTGGTGACGGAATACAACACCATGATAGCCGCCTTAGAGCATAGTGCAGCGCGGCTGGCACAATCAGAACGGGAAACCGCGTGGCGCGAAATGGCTAAGCAGGTTGCGCATGAAATTAAGAACCCGTTAACTCCATTAAAATTAGGCTTACAGCTATTAGAGAAATCATGGCGCGAAAAAGACCCTAAGTTCGATCAAAAGTTTGAGCGTTTTAGTAAATCGTTTGTTGAGCAGATAGAGAGTTTATCGCAAATTGCATCAGAGTTTTCGGCCTTTGCAAAAATGCCCGACACCCGCATGGAGCGCTTTAACGTTTTTGATGTGACAAACCAAGCTGTTACCATTTTTAAACAAATGGATAATTTTAACATCATTTATAAAACACCCGAAACACCGTTTTTTATTAATGCGGATAAAGACCAGATATTACGCTGTTTTAACAATCTGTTTAAAAATGCCATTGAAGCCATGCCGCCCGGTAGATTTGGCTTATTAGAAATTAACAGTGAAATTACAGACACCGATATCTTGCTAACCGTTAAAGATAATGGCAACGGCATACCCGAAAGCACGCGTGAAAAAATATTCGAACCGAATTTTACCACCAAAAGCTCGGGCACAGGGCTTGGGCTTGCGTTTGTTAAAAACTCTATTGAACACGCCGGTGGCAAAGTATGGTTTAAAACCGAGCAGGGCGTGGGCACAACTTTCTTCCTGCAATTGCCCCGAACTGTTTAATGTTTTTATGCTTTAGCCTGCAAATAGTTGCCTAAACGCTTGCATAATATTCATTAAAACTTTTCGTTATATTTACCTTAATTAATCTAACACGAAAAAATCTTGACGAGATTTACTTTACTTCTGGCTTTTTGCATACTAAGTTTAACAGCATCGGCACAATTTTGGAAGCGTAAACCCAAAGCACCCCAACCCGAAATAGAAGCGGCACCACCAGCATTTTCCATAGTAAGTGCTTTTAGTTTAAGTGCTGCTGTAATAGATATAGTTAACATACGATTAACCCGTTCTGATTACCAGCTTGAATTGGCCGAAGAGGCCATGTTAAAAGAAGCTAAGCATAATATGCGATTCAGGATATATAATTTGGCCAGCTATAACTTTAGCGACCTGGCCGGTTTGTACTTACAGCAAAACAGGTTTTCTGAAGCTAAATGGTACTTATTACAAAGTAATGCCATTGCCCGCCAGGCCGAAAACACCAGGCATATTTTAGATAATTTAGCGCTATTAGCAGATATTAAAATCACCATTGGCGAAACAGCCCTGGCTATGGTAGACTTGCAAGAGGCCCATGATGTTTCCATAGCAAAAGGCATGTTAACAGATCTTACTACTATCGACAAAAAAATAAAATACCTGCAAACCAATAAACTCATTGCTGCAAAAGTAGCGCTACGCTATGCTAATACAGTTGAAATAGCAAATGCTAAAGCCGCAGCTACGGTAAATTAAATCCGGTTTTATAACATTTTCGTAAAATACTTATCGCAATAGCAAAACAGTAAAACATTATTGTAATATTGTTACTTGTTATTAGTCTTATATATAGGAGATGGTTTTACTGTCTCTTTATTTTTACAATTTAAATAATAGGCACAAGTATTGATGTACCCAATAAGAACACCCGAATTAACATTAGTAAAAGATATGTTTAAAAGATTTTATTTTGTGCTGGCCCTTGGCGCCGCACTGGCCTGCAAGGCAGCGCCTGCCAAAACTGTTAACGTACCAGGTTCAAATAACCTGGAGCCAACCGAGCAGCAAAGCATGATCTGCAAAACGGTAGCCAAGTTTATATCGCAATACAACTATAAAAAGGTTGAGTTGAACGATTCGTTATCGGCAGTGATATATGACCGCTATATAAAAAGTTTGGACGAAGGGCATAATTACCTTATCGCGTCAGACATCAAAGATTTTGATAAATACAAAAATTCATTATCTGACGATATAAAAAATGGCAACCTGAATGATATCTACTATATCTTCAATGTGTTCCAAAAACGATATACCGAGCGTATTAAATACTCTATAGCACAATTAGATAAGACCTTTGATTTTACACAAAAAGAATCATTTACTTATGATCGTGCTAACCTGCCATGGGTAGCAACCGAAACGGACATGAATACCGAGTGGAGCAAACGTGTAAAATATGATATGCTTAACTTAACCTTAGCCAGCACAGATATGGTTAAGAACAAAGAGAAGTTGAAAAAACGTTATGAGGACCTGCTATTGCAAAACAATAAGCTAAACACTAACGATGTGTTCCAGATTTTCATGGACGATTTTACCAACGCTATTGATCCGCACACTAATTATTTCGACCCGTTCCATGCAGCGCAGTTTAACATGGAGATGTCAAGATCATTACAGGGCATTGGCGCTACATTAGAAACTAAAAACGAATACATAGGCATACAGGCACTTGTACCGGGCGGCCCTGCCGATAAAAGCCACCAGATAAACGTTGGCGACCGCATATTGGCTGTTGCACAAGGTAAAGACGGCGAGTTTCAGGATATAATAGGCTGGCGTATTGATAACGCTATTAAATTGATCCGTGGCACTAAGGGAACATTGGTTAAGTTAAAAATACTTCCGCAGGGTAAAACCGCCGGTGATCAGCCTAAAATTGTGGAGATCGTTCGTGAGAAGATTGTTTTGAAGGACCAGTTGGTTAAACAGGAAATTAAAACATATAACAATAACGGCAAAGCCTATAAAATTGGCGTAATTAACGTACCTGCTTTTTATGCTGATTTTGCTGCACATCGTGCCGGCGACCCTAACTACCAAAGCACTACCCGCGATATGCGTTTAGCTATTGACACCCTTAAGCGTGCCGGCGTAGATGGCATTGTAGTTGACCTTCGTCAAAATGGCGGTGGTGCTTTAGATGAGGCTATATCGCTAACCGGCTTATTTATTAAAACCGGCCCTGTAGTACAGGTTAGAGATACCCGTAACGAGATTGATGCACAAAAAGACGAAGATCCGTCTATAGCTTACAGCGGGCCAATGGCTGTGTTGATAGATCGTTTCAGCGCATCGGCTTCCGAAATTTTTGCCGGTGCCATACAAGATTATGGCCGTGGTTTAATAATAGGCACACAATCATACGGTAAAGGCACAGTACAAAACCAACTCGACCTGGATAAGATCATTACGCCATCTGTTGCCGAGCAATTAGGTTTAACAAAATCTAAAACAGTATCAACCGGTAGCGAAAACATGTTTGGTCAGTTAAATTTAACTATCGCTAAATTTTACCGTATCAGTGGTAACTCAACACAACATAAAGGTGTAATTCCTGACATCTCGTTCCCGTCATTAATTCCTTTAGATAAATATGGTGAGGATACCGAGCCATCTGCTTTACCATTTGACATTATCCCTAAAAGCGATTATGTTAA
>JACMRC010000440.1 GCA_014376655.1 Mucilaginibacter sp.
AAAGGTGTGTTTTTTTGCGGCTGGTTTTTTGCGGCATTTTGTAAAACTTCGGTACCCGGTCGGGCGCCTTCGTGGTGTACACAAATATACCGAAAACAAGGCAAAAAAACAATGCCGGGCCCGCAATTATCACAGTTATTTCTATGCTGTATTTAATGAAATGACAACGTTTACTTAATTTTTTAGGCTGTACACATTAAATTTACGCTGTTTTAAGCATTGGTTTACAGCTATTCATCACCTGTTTAAGGCAGATAAAATTGCTGCGAAATTTTAAAAGCCATACTCCTGTATTACCAGACAGTGAGGTGAATGTGTTTATACACTACATATTACAATGGGATGCCCGAAAGCTATAATTAGATAACATCAGCAAAATAGCTATATGCGGTGCAAACGTTTGCATAGCATATATTTTTGTAAATAGCTTGATCGCTTGCAATTAATGGCTGTAGTCTGTTAAATAAATATAAAATAATTGTAAGTTTACGCTTACCAATTAAGCTTACATAAACCAACAACTAACATTAATCCAATGTTTAAATTCACTACGCTTAGGAATCTCCTTTTTTTAGGGCTGATATTTTTAGTTTTTAGCAGCAGTACCATTAAAGACACCACCGCAGCCGACCCAAAATGGGAGCAACTGTTTAATGGCAAGGATCTTAATGGCTGGCACCCAAAAATTCGTTATCACGATCTGGATGATAATTTTAACAACACTTTTAGGGTTGAGAACGGCCTGCTTGAAGTAAGGTATGACCAGTATGATAAGTTTAACGAAACCTTTGGACACTTATTTTACAAAAAGCCATACTCACATTACCTAATAGCGGTTGAATACCGTTTTGTGGGCGACCAGTGTAAGGGCGGCCCCGGATGGGCTTTCCGTAACAACGGTATCATGATTCACGGGCAAGCACCTGAGACTATGAAAAAGGACCAGGATTTTCCAAACTCAATGGAAGTGCAATTACTTGGCGGTTCTGGCAAAGGCAACCGCTCGACAGCAAACTTATGTACCCCCGGTACACAGTTTGAAAGAGATGGCAAGATCATAACCCAGCATTGTACCGACTCTAAATCGCAAACTTATAATGGCGACCAATGGGTACGTGTTGAAGCATTGGTATTGGCCGATTCGCTGGTAATACATTATGTTAACGGCGAAGAGGTAATGCGCTACGAAAAACCACAGCATGACCCGGCTAAAGGCGAAAAAGAAGGCGAATTTTTAAAAAGTGGCAGTATCTCTATCCAGGGCGAAAGCCACCCTACAGATTTCAGAAAAATAGAGATTATCGACCTTGAAAAATATGCTAAAAACCCGGCTAAGCTTAAAGCCGTGGTAGATAAATTAATGTCAACAAAAAGAGTAGCAGCACAATAACCATTACACAACATGTTAAAAGTAACCGTAAGTTTTATATCGGCCCTGACTGTTTTTTTAGGAATAGGCCATTTTTTTGAAACACCAAAACCTAAGTTTGTTAATCCACCCGAACTGACGATTACCCAGTTTGCTGGCCCCGACCTTACCCCAAGCCCGGCTTGTTTAACCGTAGCCGCAACCGGCGAAGTATTTGTAGGTGTGGATATGATAGGGTCGTTAGGTAAAGACCCGGGCAAGGGCCGCATTGTTAAATTAATAGACAGCGATAACGACGGTAAAATTGATAAGCATACTGAGTTTGCTATGGTTGATAATCCGCGCGGTATTATTGCCAGCGGCGACAAGGTTTACGTATTGCATACCACTTTCTCTAAAGAAACAGGCAAAGCTACCGGCATGGACCTGGTAGTTTTTGAAGATAAAAACAACGACGGCGTAGCCGACGGTCCTGAAAAACCGCTGATACAAAACTTTAGTAACACCAAATACTTACAGGAGCGTGGTACAGACCACGCTACCAATGGTATCCGTATGGGTATTGATGGCTGGATTTATGTTGGCGTGGGCGATTTTGGTTTCCGCGACGCGGTTGATCGTTCAGGTAAAAAAATGACCATGCTTGGCGGTGGTATTGTGCGTGTGCGCCCTGATGGTACCGGGATGGAAGTTTATACCCACGGTACACGTAATGTGTATGATGTAGCTATTGACCCATTCATGAACGTATTTACCCGCGAGAATACTAACGACGGTGGCGGATGGAACATTCGTTTTTCGCATAGTATCCAGTCGGGCGAATACGGGTATCCTTTATTGTTCCAACATTTTACAGATGAGATAATACCTGCGTTGGTTGACGTAGGCGGTGGCTCAGGTACCGGTTCCTTATTTTTTGACGAACCAAACTGGCCGGCAAAATATACCAAAGTACCTATGATGGCCGATTGGGGACGCAGCATGTTATACATCCATCGCGTTACGCCTGATGGCCCAACCTTCACCCAAAAAGACGAAGAGTTTATAAAATTACCACAGATAACAGACCTTGATGTTGATGGATCTGGCAGGTTATATTTATCTGCGTGGGACGGTGCCGGTTATAACGGTAGCCCAAGCAAAGGTTACGTGGTAAGGGTTGTCCCTAACGATTGGAAGTACACAGCTTTCCCCGAACTGGCAAAACTATCAGAAAAAGAATTAGGCGATCTGTTAAAATCGCCAAGTGCTGTTGCTCGTTTAAACGCGTCGCAGGAGTTGTTAAGGCACCCGGCTAAACAAGCCGCCGCGGTTGCTTTAAAAGTTACGTTAGATAAATCACTTTCATTAGAGAGCAGGGTAGCAGGTGTATACACTTACGCCCAAGCTGCCGGCGAAAGCGGGATCCCAGCTTTAACAGCGC
>JACMRC010000441.1 GCA_014376655.1 Mucilaginibacter sp.
TATGGCCGTAATAATATCGCTTTCAATTATCCGCGCCCTATTGATAAAAGCCCTAATTTGGCTGTACGATCTGGCGAGTGGAAGTTGTTGATGAACAGCGACGGCACAGATATCCAGCTGTACAATATCCTGAAAGACAAAAAAGAATCGACCAACCTTGCCGCCAACGAGCCGCAAAAAGTTACCGAACTAAAAGATAAATTGATGGTGTGGTGGAAAACTATTCCACATTTAAAATAAGTACCATGATGATATTCAATAAACGACATGTTATAAAAGGAATACTGATCTCGACAGTACTCTTAGGCGCTGGTGCATTACTGGCGCTAAAACCGTCGCCCGTAAAACCTGCTAAACAAAAAGACCGTAGGCCAAACATCGTATTTATAATGGCTGATGATTTGACCATGACGGATGTTGGCCCTTTTGGTAGCACGCAGGTGCATACCCCAAATATGGACAGGCTTGCCCGCGAAGGCGTTTGTTTGGATAACATGTTTAACATGGTGCCGGTTTGTTCGCCAACAAGGCAGTCGCTTTTAACGGGACTTGGCCCGGTGCGCAGCGGCGCTTACCCTAACCATACCATGATCTATAAAGGCATTAAAACTTTGCCTGTTTATTTAAAACAATTAGGTTATAATGCGGCCATTATAGGTAAAAGACATTACGCGCCTGATGAATCATACCCGTTTGATTTTTTAGGCGGACGCGACCACGATGACGGCACAGGCATAGATGTTGACCTAAGCAAGGCCGAAGATTGGGTAAAGAAATATACTGATAAGCCTTTCTACCTAATGTTCACCAGTAACCAACCGCATGAACCTTATACCCGCGGCAACCAGGCAGCTTACGATCCGGATAAAGTAAAACTCGGCCCAAACATGGTTGATACTAAGCTTACCCGCAAGCGCATGGCAAAATACTTTGCCGAAATAACCTATCTGGATAGCCTTATCGGCGTTACTTTAGATATCGTAAAACGTACAGGGCAAGAAGATAATACTATTATCATGTTCGCTACAGAGCAGGGTAATTCGTTCCCGTTCTCTAAATGGACGCTATATAACCAGGGGCTACATTCAGGCTTTATTGCTAAATGGCCGGGTAAGATCAAGCCGGGAACCCGCAACCCTGCCATGCTGGAATATATCGACATCACCCCAACCCTGATAGACATTGTAGGCGGCGACCCAACAAAAATAAACACCGGATCAAAAGACGGTAACGGCAAAATGGGCTTTGATGGCCTAAGCTTTAAAAAAGTATTACTGGGCCAGGAAACCCACGTACGCGATTATGTTTTTGCCGAGCAAACCACCCGTGGCATTATCCAGGGTAGCGATGCCTACGCCATCCGGTCGGCACTAAGCAAGCAGTTTCTATATATTCACAATTTAAATTTTAAAGAGACATTTAAAAATACTGTTGTTAGGATGCCGTTTTTTAAAGAGTGGCAGGAAACTAATCCTACACGTGCCGGTTTTTACCAGGTGCGTCCCGAGGACGAGCTGTATGATATAGTTAACGATCCGTTCAACTTAAAAAACCTGGCCGGGGACCCTAAATACACCAACGTTAAAACAGAGTTGAAAGCCCAACTGGCCACATTCATGAAACAACAAAACGATAAAGGCATCCAAACAGAAATGGAAGCCTTAACCCGCCAGCCTAAGAATGCTACCGAGGATTAAGAAAGTTGTCATTGCTGCGAAATTTTACCTGCCTTAAACAGATGATGAATAGCTGTAAACCAATGCTTAAAACAGCATAAATTTAATGTGTACAGCCTAAAAAGTTAAGTAAACGTTGTCATTTCATTAAATACAGCATAGAAATAACTGTGATAATTGCGGGCCCGGCATTGTTTTTTCACCTTGTTTTCGGTATATTTGTGTACACCACAAAGGCACCTAACCGGGTACCGAAGTTTTACAAAATGCCGCTAAAAACCAGCCGCTAAAAAAATCATATTTTATTTTATTGATTGATTCACAGTTACTTAAATCAATTTTTTGCTGTAA
>JACMRC010000442.1 GCA_014376655.1 Mucilaginibacter sp.
ATATTTTTTGAAGATGTTTTTGTTGTGGTATTGCCAGAAAGTCACCCTTTATCCGCTGATAGCTACAAAGACTTCTCGGTTTTTGCCGCCGAGTCGTTTATACTGCCTCACGAAATAGAGGGCAGCGGTTATAACCATACTGTAGAATCTATCTGTTTGGATGCCGGTTTTTTACCAAATGTGGTACACCATACCTCGTCGGTAAGTTCGGCCTTACGTTTGGTTGAAGCGGGGTTAGGGATCACTATAGAACCTAAGGGATCTTTACTTGGCCAAAACTTAGCTATTAAGTTTATCGAATTAAATAACATTCCCCAAAAAGCGCAGTCGGTTATTTTATGGAATGATAATACTGAAACTGAGCACCAGTCTATTTTGGAATTAGTTAAAAAGGTAATTAATTTGACTTAAATAGTCCTGGCTAAATTAGCTTTCTGGTGGCCTGACAGATCGTATGTCTACTTCGCCAAAAAAATCAAATTTCTTTATAACTCAAGGCTACTTACTTCACTTTCCTCAAACTCACCATCACCACCCCATGCTGGTTAACATCTGTCTTAAACTCTCCATCAAAAGCACCCAGGTCCTTTTGTCGCCATAGGTCGCGGACGATGTATTTACCACTTAATTGCATATCGGCCCAGGTTAATGTAACCTGCTGCTTTCCGTTATCGCCCAAGTTAAACAGACCGGCAGCTATGGTGCCATCTTCCATGGTTTTGGCCATTACTCCGTTGTCGCCCTGTTTGGATATAACGGTTGCCTGTTTGCCTGCGGCATCCTGGTTAACAGCTAAAACCTCATCATTGGTTAATAAGCTCAACGTAAACTCATCCAGTTTAGTCATATCGCAGCCCAATAATAACGGCACCGACATTAAGCACCAGGCGCTAACGTGGGTGTATTGCTCATCGGGTGTAAGGTTTGTTGGGCGCGGGTCGTTGCCCCAGCCAACGTAGCCTACTATCATCATGTCTGGATCGTTCCAATGGCCGGGCTTTTCATAAGGGGCCCATTTATCCTGGGTAAAGATCCTGCTTTTTAAACTTGGCCAGCTATCCCTTATATCGCCGCCTGTACGCCACGCGTTAGATACGGTGGATAGGTCGCCGATACTGGCAAAAGGCGTACTGTTTGATAAGCTGTAAACAATATCACGGCCACTGTTGCGTAAAGCCTCAAACATCTTTTTGGTTTCGGGCATTTCGATGGGGTTCCAGTCATACTTCAGGTAATCTATGTTCCATTCTACCCATTGCTTTACGTCATTATCAACAAACTGATATTGGCCAATAGCATAAGGCATTAGCTTTTTATTTCGCGGTATTACTACCGGGGTCTTTACAAAAGTTCCTTCCGGATTATTTGACGAACCGCCTACATGGTGCGCGTACGATTCGGTCCACGGGGTAGAATAGATACCTATTTTTAAACCCATATTATGAATTTCATTGCTTGCCTGCTGCATATCGGGAAAGGTGGCAGGATTGGGTTGTATGGCGTGCAGCGGGCCGCCGCGTTCGCCTTGCCAAACATCGTCAATATTCATATAGCTCCAGCCATGATCAATTAACCCCGAGCCTACCATTGCTTTTGCATTTGCCAGCAACAAATCCTGGGTTACGCTTGAAGCATAAATATTCCAACTATTCCAACCCATAGGTGGGGTTAAAGCAATTTCTTCACCAACAATCAATCTAAAATTGCGCTTGTCATTCCCTGCCGAATTTTTGGCGATCAACACCAAATTATATGTGCCCGTTTTGTTAACAGAACCGGATAACCTACCGGTTACCGCGTCTAATTTAACCCCGGCGGGTAAACCCATTGCCGAAAACTTTAGCGGATGAATACCAGTTACAGGCATGGTAAAAACAATGGGATGCCCCGGCCTTACACCAAATATTTTAGGGCCGTTAATGCGTGGCGCAGGCCCGGCTTTAGGCGTTAAAATATAAGCCGAATTATCCGGCGGAGCCGTAACAGCAGTTTGTGCTTTTACCGTCAGTACGCTTAATAATATACCAACGCTTAATTTTAATATCTTGAATGACATACCTTAAATTTAATTTTTGCCTGTACTGCCGATACTAATTGGCCACATTGCCCTTTACTTCAATTTTTATAACAGAAGCGATAGGGTCGGGCGCGTTAGCAGGGACACTGATCTCTAATCCATCATTACCTTGCTGCGATTTTAAACCGGCACCATTAGCTAATAGTTTTGCCGATAGCACCGTGTTTTTTAAACCCGGCACAATCAATTTACCATCAGTCGGCCAATTAAATACCGACAGGTAAAGGGTGGTTTTATCGCCTTCAACTTTTTTAGTACAGCGCCCCCATCCCAATGTTGCTAACGGACTGGCGGTAGTGGCATAAATAGCTTCACCGTTTACTTTCATCCAGGTGCCAACTGCTTGCAGGTCATCAATACTTCCCTGTGGGAACTGCCCCAACGCATCAGGCCCAACATTTAATAAATAATTGCCACCTTTTGACGCAATATCAACCAGGTTATGGATCAAGGTTTCGGGGGTTTTCCATTTAGTATCGTAACTTTTAAATCCCCAGGTACCGTTCATGGTCATACAGGTTTCCCAATCCTTACCATCTAATTCGCTCAGGCTTGGTATTTTTTGCTCTGGTATTTTAGTATCACCCGGATAGTTAGGCCGTTTTAAACGGTCATTGGTAATAATATTGGGTTGCAGCGCCAATACCGGATTTAATTTTTCGGCGTATTCATCGGTCATACCAGTTGGGGTATCCCACCATAGTACGGCCACATCGCCATAGTTGGTTAGTAGTTCTTTAACCTGTGGTACGGCAACGCGGTCAATATATTCGCCCATAGTCGCCGTTGTTTGATAAGGGTCCCAATGCCCTTTATTGTCTTTGGTATAAGCATCTATTTTTGCCGAATCCGGATTAGGCCAGCCACCACTCGCTACCTTGCGAGAAACCGCGCCACCCGGATTGTTCCAGTCTTGCGCCTGTGAGTAATAAAATCCAAACTTAATGCCATATTTTTTGCAGGCCTCGGCTAAGGGCTTTAATACATCTTTGCCATAAGGGGTAGCATCAGCAATGTTCCATTTGCTGGCGTTTGATTTAAACATGGCAAAGCCATCATGGTGCTTAGCCGTTATCACAATGTATTTCATCCCGGCATCTTTTGCCATGCGTACCCATGCATCGGCATCATATTTTACCGGGTTAAAGGTTTTGGCGGCGGCCTGGTATTCGGCTATGGGTATTTTTGCATGGTTCATTATCCACTCGCCGCCGTGGCCTACCTTCTCGCCGTGGTACATACCGGCCCATTGCGCGTAATCGCCCCAGTGTATAAACATACCGAAACGAGCTTCGCGCCACCATTTCATCCGCTCATCGCGGCTTAATTTTTTTTGTGCTGATGCTGTCGTAGCAAATAAAGCAAAAACAGCAAATACGATTAATATTCGTTTCATCGCTATAATAGTTAAGAGTTGCCTTTTAAGGCTAATAATTGGTAATGTAATATATTGCCTTTTAAATACCATTTATTATCGCCTGTATGCCAATGATTAAGCTATTTTAGCAACCTTAGTGGATCTAATAGCAGATATTATCCCCGCGCTGCTAAATTAAGTACCTGTAACAAAAAAGGCCCGCATGGGAACCAAAACGGATGGAGTTTGGTGAGCGGTATCATGTGAACTACAATTTAAAAGCAGCATTTTTAGATCAAATGAAAAATCTAAGCAAACAGGAGGTTACATTGTCAGCTATTGTAACCACAACTACCGGAGAGAAATTCATTTCTAATCCTATGCTTATTGATGATTTGTTCAAATACGAGAAGTAATAAATCGATTTTGTATGGAATCCTGTATGTGAAAGCAAAAAATCCGCGAACTTTCGGTAAAGTTTCGCGGATTTCGCAGTTTTAATGTAGCCCGTAGGGGAA
>JACMRC010000443.1 GCA_014376655.1 Mucilaginibacter sp.
AACAGCGGTGTTAAAGAGGTTTTAAAGGTTGATGATGATCCGTTTGATTTTAAGGGTTTGCGTTTTGTGCAATCAACAGAGGAGTCTATCGCTTTAAACGATAATCCGCAGCCTTGTGTTATCATATCTTCATCTGGCATGGCCGAAGCGGGGCGAGTAAAGCATCATATTAAAAACAATATCAATAATCCTAAAACTACCATATTAATTGTAGGCTATTGCGAGCCGAACTCGTTAGGTGGGCATTTACTGCGGGGCGATAAAGAGGTGTTTATTTTTGGCGATAAGTATGAAGTTAAGGCCGAGGTACAATCCATCAAATCAATGAGTGCCCACGGCGACTACGAGGACCTGCTGCATTTTTTAAAATGCCAGGACCCTAAAAAAGTAAAGAAGATATTCCTGGTGCATGGCGAGTACGAAGTACAGCAGCATTTTGCCAAGACGCTAAACGAACATGGGTTTGCTAATGTGGAGATCCCGTATCAGCATCAGAAGATAGTATTGGAGTAGAAAACTTAAACACCTTGTCATTTCGATACGAGGTGCGAGTGAGAAATCTTAAACAAGCGATCCGTCTACAGAACGTTTAAGATTTCTCGCTACGCTTCGAAATGACAACCTTCTTTTAGCCTTTCTTACTCAAAGCCTTATCAGCAAAATCAAACACCTTTTTCAACAACGGGGTTGACCTTGACATACCAATGTTTTTGCGGATTGATAACTCTTGTACAGCTATCTCTATAAACAAACCGTCGATAGCCTTTAGCGTGGCGTAATTAGCAATATCCGGATTAATTTTACGAACAAAAGGCACTGTGTTGTAAGTATTGGCTAAGATAGTATAATAACGGGTAGCGTTAACTTTATTAAGGCTGGCCTGTATAATCGGTTGGAATTTTTCTGTCAAATTTGTAGTGGTTGATACCTTGAAGTACTGGGTAGCAGCATCTTGCTGGCCCAACAAAATGTTGGTCACATCCTGCAAGGTCATTTTTTTTATGGCGCTCACAAATATTGGTTTGGCTTGCACCACGGCATCCTCGGCCGCGCGGTTTAAGCCTAATATTGCATCGTCACAAATTTTACCCATACCCATGGCGCGTAAAGTCTTTTCGGCTTTTTGTGCTTCGGGGGGTAACAGTATTTTAACAGCGGCATTCTTGAAAAAACCATCTACTGACGATAATTGATCGGCACTTTTTATGGTGCCTTGCTCAAGCGCCTGCTTTAAAGCGGTACCAATTTCAAGCGATGTGGGGATAATTTGCGCGTAGCTTGATAATGCTAAACCAATAACCAATAAGGGTAATAACAGCAATAATTTTTTCATGCTGTAAAACTAACAAAAAAGGGATTGATTTTTTATCCGATAGCGTGTATGGTCACAAATACCAGCCCGGCTATTAATGCCGAAATAGGGATGGTAATTATCCAGGCCCATACCAGGTTAATGGTTACACCCCAACGCACGGCAGATACTCGCTTGGTTAAGCCCACACCAATAATTGAACCTGTGATAGTATGCGTGGTTGATACCGGAATAGCTAAACGTTCGGTAATAAATAAAGTAATAGCACCGGCTGTTTCGGCAGCAACACCTTCTAACGGGGTGATCTTGGTAATTTTAGATCCCATGGTTTTAACGATTTTCCAACCGCCGGACATGGTACCTAAAGCAATAGCAGTATAACAAGCCAACGGAATCCACTCGGGCATTGCAGCACCACTTGGGATTATCTTAGATGCAATTAAAGCCACATATAGTATACCCATAACCTTTTGAGCATCATTGGTACCGTGTGCAAAGCTTAACGCTGCTGCAGATACTAACTGAAGTCTTTTAAACCATCTGTCGGCAGTAGCAGGCTTGGCCCGTTTGCAAATGTGTAATATCAATATGGTAATAAAATA
This sequence comes from Mucilaginibacter sp., assembly GCA_014376655.1. Classification (GTDB taxonomy): domain Bacteria; phylum Bacteroidota; class Bacteroidia; order Sphingobacteriales; family Sphingobacteriaceae; genus Mucilaginibacter. Next base: position 1,915 of record JACMRC010000443.1, read on the forward strand.
GGCTATAAATAAACCTATAAATGGGGCTAATACAATATAAGCTATAATGGTTAGGATGTAATGCGAATTAACAGCGTCTAATCCGGGTAAACCTAAATACAATGCATTGGTTATACCCGCGCCTGCAAAACCACCTATAAGCGTATGCGATGAACTTGACGGGATGCCAAACCACCAGGTAGTTAAGTTCCAGGTAATGGCGGCAATAAGGCCTGCTAATATTACGTGCAGGGTTATAAAGTGTTCGTTTACAATTTTGGCAACGGTATTGGCTACCTTATGGTCCTTTATAAAAAAGTAAGCGGCAAAGTTAAATATGGCAGCCATCAATACCGCCTGGAAAGGCGTTAACACTTTGGTAGATACAATGGTGGCAATAGAGTTTGCCGCATCATGAAAACCATTGGTGTAATCAAATATCAGCGCCAGCGCAACTACAAAAACTAAAAGGGTAGTAACCATTTATTTATAA
>JACMRC010000444.1 GCA_014376655.1 Mucilaginibacter sp.
GTTTTTATATTCAACATGCCACCTATCAGGCGTAGCCGGACTTTTTTTGACCCACTCGCCCGATGTTGCCGAGCGCCCTTTAAAGCGGATATGGTGTAAACGCTGCCATTCGCTTTGCGGTAAAACTTTGCTCCAAACCGCTTGTGGCTCCGGACGAATTAATATTACGTTGCCAAAGCGTTCCAGCTTTTCAAAATCGCCGCAGTCTATAAGCTCGTAATCTTTCCAGTGGGTGGGGGTAAGCAGTTGGATCATTCTTTTTAGTATCAAGTATATCGTATCAAGTAGTAAGATACCCGGGCAAATATAAGGATAACTCTATTTAATACTGATAACAGGCGGGATTTTTGGCGAGGGGTTGTTGCCGTAACATATTTGTTAGAAAAGGCAAAACTTTTTTATGCACAAGGGATTATCTGTAATTTAGTCGCTAACAGAGGTATGTGCATGAAAAATTTTAACACCAACTTATTTAAACTGCTTTTGCCGGCATTATTCTTTTCGGTAATTGCTAACGCTCAAAAACTTCCCAAAGTACAAACAGCCAGTATTGCTGCGCCGACTAATATTAAGATAGATGGTAAAGCAACCGAATGGGGTAATAAGTTCCAGGCGTTTAACCGTACTACCGAAGTTTATTACACGCTATCAAACAGCGCTACCAAATTATACTTAACTATACAGGCTACCGAGAAGAATATCATCAGGAAGATAACCCAAAACGGCATCAGTTTAACCATACTTCCTAAAGATAAATCGGGCAGTAAGCTGGTGGTAACTTATCCGCAATACGGTAAAAGAGAGGCACCGGGATATTTTAATTTACGCGATCCATACAATGTAGGTAAGGATACCGTAAAAAATAATTACCTGGCCGACTCGGTTGCGGCCGCTTATAACGACAATATCACTAACAGGTTTAAATTAATAGGCGTTATTGGCGTCGCATCGGCAGAAGATAGTACTGTGTCTGTTTTTAACTCGGAAGGTTTTAAAACTCAAGGGCGTTTTGATCGTAAACTGTATTATACATACGAATTAGCTATACCGCTAAGCTATATACCACGCTCTGGCGATGCCCCGACATCATTTAAATACAATATCATGGTAAATGGTGTACCCGGCGAAGTAAGAACCGTACCCGGTGGCCGCGGCAACAGGATGGTATATACCGCACCCGATGGATCTGAGCGTAATATAGGTGGCCCAAGCCCTGATAATATGTCGTTTGCTTACCCGTCTGATTTTTCGGGCGAGTATACTTTAGCTAAATCGCAATAAATTATCTACCCGGTAAAATAAATTGTTTTTACGAAGGGCGAATATGTATATTTATGGTAACCAATTAACCCATATAGTGAAAAAACTTATCGGCATCCGTATCAAGCTGCTTTTACCTGCTTTATTATTCTCGGTTTTTACAAACGCTCAAAAATTGCCTGTTTTACAAATGGTTAGTGTTAAGGCACCGGCCAATATTAAAATAGACGGCAAACCTACAGAGTGGGATAATAAATTCCAGGCTTATAACAAAGGCATCCAGGCGTTTTATACCATATCAAACGATGATAAAAAGCTTTATCTAACGCTGCAAGCCACCAAGAAAGAGATCATCAATAAAATTATTAATGGCGGTGTTTCTTTTACGGTAGTAAAGGATAACAGTCAGTCGGTAGATGACGGCGCGACGATTACCTTCCCGGTGTTTGATGAGAAAGACCGACCAAATATCAACATAAACGCCATGGCTCAATTGATAGCCGGATCTAAGGATTCGGAAAAAATGAGTGACTCGTTAATGAAGGCCAATAACTCGATTTTGTTAGACAAAGCAAAGCTGATAAGAGTAAGCGGGATTAAGGATTTGGATACATTGATATCTATGTATAACATGGATGGTGTAAAGGCCCGTGCGTTGTTTGGTAAAAATATGGCCTATACGTACGAGCTGTCTATCGACCTGAAATTGCTGGAACTATCAGCAGCCGACCTGACCAAATTCAATTATAATATCACCCTAAACGAGGTAGAACTTGATTATGTGCCCGGTATTGTTGTAACACGTAACGAGGATGGTGGCATAATCAATATGAACATGCCCGATCCAAAACTGGCAAACTCCTACATAAGCGCATTATCAAGTACCGATTGCTGGGGAACTTATAAATTGATCAAATAAAAGCATTGCCGTAAACAAAAATAGCGATGGGTTTCAAACCCATCGCTATTTTTGTTTATAGGAGATAGTGCTAATCTTTTATAGTTTGGCTTTTGCAGCTCGCATAAACTTGCTGGCAAATACAAAGTCATTTAGTTCCTGGTTGTCTGTTTTGGCGATTTCTTTATTGCCGCCTTCCCACCATTTTTTGCCTTCGTGTAAAAATATAATATGATCGCCAATACCCATTACCGAGTTCATGTCGTGTGTTACTATAACGGTTGTCATGTTATATTCGGTAGTGATCTCGTTTATCAGTTCGTCAATAAGTATGGATGTTTTGGGGTCGAGGCCCGAGTTTGGCTCATCAACAAACAAATACTTTGGCTGCATGGATATGGCGCGGGCAATCCCTACACGTTTCTTCATACCGCCTGATAGTTCGGCAGGGTATAATTTGTTTTTACCCTCAAGGTTAACGCGTTCAAGGCAAAAATTAGCACGGTCAAGCTTTTCGGCATGCGTTTGCTGGGTAAACAGGTTTAGGGGGAACATAATGTTCTCTTCAACCGTCATAGAATCAAACAGGGCCGAGTTTTGAAACAGCATCCCAATATGTGTGCGGATAGGTACGCGCTGCTCGAAATCCATATCAGTAAAGTTTTCGTCGGCAAAAAAAACCTTTCCTTTTGTGGGTTCGTGCAGGCCAACAATACATTTAAGCAGTGTTGTTTTACCTGAGCCGGAGCCGCCAATAATCAAGTTGTTTTTACCCTGCTCAAAGGTTGCCGAAATTCCCTTTAATACTTCGTTCTCGCCGAAGGTTTTATAAATATCCTTAACCTCGATCATAGCATTATACGGGTTATAACTAAATCGGCAAATAATATCATAACGCAGCTATAAACCACACCTTTGGTTGATGATTGGCCAACCTCTAAAGCACCGCCCGAGGTATAAAAACCCTGGTAAGCACATATAGATGAGATCAGGAAACCAAATACTACTGCTTTAACTAAAGCAACCTGTACAGTTAAACCGTCGAAACCGTCGCGTACACCGGCCAAATAATCATCAGGAGTGATATCGCCGGATGCAACACAAGCTATATAACCGCCGGCAATACCAAGGGTTATGGATACAATAACCAGTAAAGGGACCATAGTTATGCTGGCAATAATTTTGGGCGATATTAGGTAACCGGGCGCATTAACTCCCATTATCTCCAGCGCGTCAATCTGTTCGGTAACGCGCATGGTGCCAATTTGCGAGGCTATGCTTGAACCTACACGGCCGGCTAATACCAGTGCCGATATGGTGGGGCTAAATTCAAGGATGGTGGAGTCGCGGGCTATTTTACCGGCAATACTCATGGATACCAACGGGCTGCTTAACTGGAAAGCCACCTGTATAGTAGTAGCCGCGCCAATAAATACGGATATAATAGCGATGATACCTAACGAACCAATGCCGATGGAAACCATTTCGCGCATTACCTCGCTCCAGTAAACACTAAATTTTTCGGGCTTGCGGAAACTTAAACGCAATAAGAGTATGTATTTGCCTAAACTGTAAAACATGCTA
>JACMRC010000445.1 GCA_014376655.1 Mucilaginibacter sp.
CAACGTATCTGCGCATACCGTTATCGTTCGAGTTCAGGACAAACGAGTATAGCAATGGCAAACGTTTCCGCTTTATTGTAGGCCCGGAGGCGGGTATACTGTTAGGTGCCCGTGTTAAACAGATAAGCGAGGAGAATGGTAAACAAAAGCTTGACGATGATTATCACTTTGCCAAAGTACGTTACGGCGCGTTTACCCGTATTGGTTATGGTTCTGCAGGTTTATTTGCAAAGTATTACATGAACGATATGTTCGAGAATAGCCCGGCGCAGAAAGGCCTTAAAAACTTCGCGTTAGGCGTAACCTTCGGATTTTAACAAAAACCAAATCTATATATAAATGCAAGGGTCCCGATTTTTTGGGACTCTTGTTGTTTATATTAATCTCAATTTTTTTATGCAGTTACTTCTGCTATGTACGGATATTCAAGTTCAAGAATTGCACGATACTTTCCTAAGTTCCGCCCTTTTCCAACTTTTATTAAATATTCCCCTCTTGTAGGTATCTTATCACCTATCCACCCTTTTTCTTTATGTAGCCATTGAATAGTTGTCTGTCCCTGATTGTTAGTAGGGAAAATAATACTTTTAACTATAAAAGCAGATCCTATTTTAGGCGATGGATGAAGAACATGTATATCTTTTGGGATTTTTATCGATTGTGATTCCCCATAAGGTTTATAGTAATGATACTCTTTAGTTTCGCCTTTGGGTTCCTGTGTTCCCTTTCCCTCCGAGCAAAATACAAACACCCTTGACGGATTGTGTTCAGAAATTCTATCCGTCCAAAGTTGGTGTGTTTTCTCCCTGTTTTGAAAAGACCAAAGCGTCCATCCATTTTTCTCGATTTCTGCTGCTTTTCTATTTATAATATCTTCTAGAGTTTCGCCACCATGAGGCCCAAATGGATGCCAAAAACCTATCTCTAAATTATTGTCGTTTTTGGTAGAATTGTTTACATCATCAGCTATTTCACTTGCCGGGTAATTAAAGATAGAAACGCCATAGGTGCCTAATAGTTCGGCAAAAGTTCTTTTAGTCAGCCCGGCAACTTCTGCTGCTTGTCCTAATGAAAGTTTACCTTTTTCATATAGGTTGGCGGCCATAAATATTGCCGCTTCCTTTTCGTTAAGCTTAGCTGAGTCGGGTATATTTAAAGTGATTATTGGCATAATCAAAAATAACAGAAATTATCTTTAATCCCATACAGGTACAATTGTATCTTTGTAGATGATGACAGACACGCCCTTTTTACAAACATTAGCTGTAACCAAAACCTATCCCGGCGAACGCCTGGCGGGTGTAAAAAGGATAAGCCTGACCATTAAACCGCAAAAGATAACTGCCATAATAGGCGAGAGTGGCAGTGGGAAAAGCACGTTGCTTAAATTGCTGTTCGGTTTGCTATCGCCGGATGATGGGAGGGTGCAATTTAAAGGCGAACGCATTTGGGGGCCCGAAGAAAAACTGATACCCGGGCATGATGCTATGAAGATGGTTACCCAGGATACCGACGGTTTGAACGTGTACGCTAAAGTATGGGATAACATAGCCGTACTATTGCCTAATACCGACGTAGCCAACAAAGAGGAGCGTACCACCGAAGTACTTAAACAATTAAACATACTGCACCTTGCTGATAAGCAAGCCTTCTTTTTAAGCGGTGGCGAGAAGCAGCGTGTAGCCATTGCCCGCGCCCTGGCAACGCGACCAGAGGTGCTGTTGTTGGACGAGCCATTTAACCAGGTTGATACCTCGTTCCGCGAAGGGTTGCAGCAGGATATAAGGCAGGTAGTGCATGATACCGGCCTAACGGTTATCATGGTATCGCATGACCCGGCTGAAGTGCTGTCAATGGCTGATGAGTTGATCGTGTTGAAGGATGGGGAGATCATTGAAGCTGGTCGGCCCAAGACGCTGTATCAAAACCCGCAGAGTTTGTATACTGCTAAGCTGCTTACCAATTGTAACGTGTTAAGTGCCGAAGATGCCGCGCTTTGTGGTATTAATAGCAATAACGAAAACGTTGTTATATACCCAGAATGGGCCGCACCCACTAACAGCTGGACGCGCAAGGACTTCACCGTTAAGCAGGTGCTGTTTAAAGGTAGTTATGAGGACCTGTTAGTGGAGAAGGATCATATCACCCTGCGCCTGTTGAACGATACGCCCGGCAAGTACCAAATTGGCGATAAGGTGCATATCAAGATCAATAGATATCTTGATTTTTAAGTGGTTAACCTGTGTGCCTGTTTCACGTGTGTGTGACACAGATGAAACGGGTGACACACTTTTTTTACTTAATAGACTGATAATTAGTTATTTGCTGAAAAATAGTGAAACAAAATGAAACACTATTTTGGAATTAAATAACTGACAGTTAGCGCATTTGAAAAATAATACTTGTTTAAACATTATTTGGATGCCGCTGGTTTATACACCGATCAATGTCACATTATATCACACTAAATCACGCTACATCACATTATATCACACTATTATCACGCGCTATCACAGCATTTTAATGGCGTAAATCAGGCTATGGTGGTTTATTACGCGCTAAAACCTGCGCCAAATAGTTAAAACTTGTTTACTTTATACCTCCATAGCGCAAGTCTTAGCGCGCCTGGAAAAGCGATGGCCTGACTTGTGCTTTCATGCTCCTGTTAACTGAGTTTTGCGGATATGCGGATTGCAAATCCGCGCGTAATCTGGTCCGGGATTACAAATCCGGACCAACGGGTATTTTGGAGTATTAAATAGAAAAAACAATTAAAAGTGGAATTGCAATTGCTACGCATAGCCATAAATAAAATTTATATTGGTGCTTTTTTATAATTATATTAATAAAGGCAATTGCTACAAATAATGCAGCTATTAATTGAAGCAATATTCCTCCAAATGCAAAGCCCTCACCCCTCGAAATCCTTTCTGCCTGCTCAATGTGAGCAAGTGCTATATGATATCGAACACCTGCCTGTATTAAAAGGCAGCAAAACAAAAAA
>JACMRC010000446.1 GCA_014376655.1 Mucilaginibacter sp.
ATAACTTACCCGGTAAAGTATTCGCCTAAAAAAACCCACCTATCTGGCTTTTACACGTATACTTATGATGGCACCCTGTTAAAGATAAGCAGTGGCTTGCCAATTGACACATTAAGATGTATCTACACCTTAAAAAAAATAAACTAACCACATCCCCGATAACCCAACTAATGGCCGGTATTTATTTATAAGTACCGGCTTTTTATTTACCGGTTATTTATACTGAATAGCTTTTACAGGCGATATCTTAGATACCAGCATAGATGGGATAATTAACACCAGCAAACAAATAACCATGGTACCAATATTTAACAATATTACGTCGGCCAGTTTAAGTTGTATGGGTACAAAAGTCATGTAGTACGACTCGGCATCCAGTTTAAAAAAGTGCGTTTTATATTGGAGCCAGCTTAGCCCTAATCCAAATATATTTCCAAACAGCAGGCCTAAACCAATCAGGTAAGAGGCATTATATAAAAACACCTTTTGTATAGTCCAGTTTTTGGCTCCCATGGCTTTTAATATACCTATCATGGCGGTGCGCTCCAATATCATTATCAACAGGGCCGATATCATATTAATTACAGCAACAGCCAGCATTAAAATAAGCATTACCCGTGCATTTACGTCCAATAAAGGCAACCACTCAAATATAAGAGGGAAGTTTTCAAATACAGTACTTAACCTCAGTCGCGGTGGTAAAGCGTTATTAACCACATCGGCCGCCTGGTCAAGCTTATCAAAATCTGCAACGCGCAGTTCGTACCCTCCAATTTCGTCGGGTTCCCATTTGTTTAGGCGTTTTATTAGTGCTATATCACCAATAACATAAGTTTTATCAATCTCTTCAATACTGGTATCAAAAATACCCACAACCTTAAATGGCCTGCGTCGCAGGGGCTCCTGCACAAAGTACATCATTAAAGCATCGCCAACTTTAAGCTTTAACCGGTTGGCTATAGTTTGCGATATCATTAGCTGTGTTTTGGACTTGGTAGTATCAGTAAAGTCAATCACTGTACCGGCAGTTAGGTTTGCCTTTAAAAAGTCCCACTTATAGGCGCTGTCAACACCTTTAAGCACCACACCTTCAATTTCGTTATGTGCCTTAATGATGCCCGGTTTTGTAGCGAAGGGCATTATGTGTATAATAGATCCGCTTTTTATGGCCAGGTTTTCAAATGTATCAGCCTTTGCGAAGGGGGAATTTTCGTAAGAACTGTTAAGATCATATTTTACTATTTTGATATCTCCATCAAACCCGCGTACTTTCTCTTTTATTTCGTTTTTAAACCCGCGTATAATAGCCATGGACAATATCATAACGCCAAGGCCCAGCATAATGCCAACAATCGCTATGCGCACAATCAGTTTTGAAAATGTACGTTTAGATTTAAATGAAATGCGGCCCGCTATAAATGATGCGAAATTCAATGCTGTAATGATTTTTAGTAACTTAGCAAATATGCGGTTTTACCGCGTAAAAAGGCGTTTTTAATTTAAAGACATCAAACCTATGAAACGAATAAAATACATTTTCCTGTGTACGCTGATGATAGCATTATTACCATTGATCACAGCTGCACATCCGCAACCGCGTAAAACCGTAAGTCATAAAACAGATAAACCCATAATTACCGGTGCAGACCAAACCGGGCTATACTTAAATTACCTTAAAGGTAAAAATGTGGGGATGGTTGTTAACCAAACTTCTATCATTGGTAAAAATAAAACCGCCAGCCCTGATAGCTTATTAAAATTAGGTATAGCCATTAAAAAGATCTTTGGGCCCGAACATGGTTTTAGAGGTAATGCCAGCAATGGTGCTGCCGTAGGTAATGATGTTGATGTAAAAACCGGCATACCTGTAATATCGCTTTACGGCAGTAAGCACTATAAACCTACAATAGATGATCTAAAAGGGATTGACTTTATGATCTTTGACATTCAGGATGTAGGCGTACGGTTTTATACCTACATATCAACCCTGCATTATGTAATGGAGGGCTGTGCCGAAAACAATATCGAATTAATGATATTAGACAGGCCCAACCCTAATGGAACTATTATTGACGGGCCTATCTTGGACAGTGCCTATAAATCGTTTGTGGGCATGCACCCTATCCCAATTTCGCACGGTATGACCATTGCCGAGTATGCCCAAATGATAAACGGCGAAGGCTGGTTAAAAAACCATGTGCAATGCAAGCTAAAAATTATTAGGCTGGCTAACTACACACATGCAGCGGCTTATGTGTTGCCTGTTAACCCATCGCCAAATTTAAATACCAATCAATCTATTTTGCTGTATCCAAGTACTTGTTTGTTTGAGGGTACAACCTTTAGTTTGGGTAGGGGTACAATGCTGCCGTTTGTACAGGTTGGGCATCCGTTGTTAAAAGGTAAGTACAGTTTCGTTTTCACACCGGTAAGTATCGCCGGAATGAGCGAAGACCCGCCACAAAAAAACCAGGTTTGCTATGGTATTGATTTGAAAAATTACAGTACAGCCGCGCTTAAAAAAAACGGCCAAATAAATTTATCGTGGCTTATTGACCTTTATAAGATTTTTCCTGACAAGGCACATTTTTTTAATGCCTATTTTATAAAATTGGCAGGCACCGAAGAACTTAGAAAGCAAATTGAAGCAGGTAAATCGGAAACAGAAATACGCCAAAGCTGGGCGGCAGGTTTGAGCAAATACAAGGCTACACGCCGCAAATATTTATTATATCCATAATTGGCTTTAGCAACACATTATAATTTAAACAATTTTTACGGTTTTTGCTTATTACAAGTATAAATTACCAGAAAAAGTTGTTATATTATCACCATGAAACCATTTTAGGGTTACTGCTAAAATTAAAATTATACTGATGAAGATTGTGTTTATGGGTACGCCGCAGTTTGCTGTGGCATCATTAGATGAGTTAATTAAATCAGGTGCCGACATTGCGGGTGTTATTACAGCGCCCGATAAACCGGCTGGTCGCGGGCAAAAGGTTACCGAGTCGGCTGTTAAGCAATTTGCCGTAGCCAACGGCTTACGCATTTTACAACCCACAAACTTAAAGGACCCCGACTTTTTAGCCGAACTAAGATCATTAGATGCCGACTTGCAGGTAGTTGTAGCATTCCGTATGCTGCCCGAAGAAGTTTGGAACATGCCTGATAAAGGAACCATAAACTTACATGCTTCATTATTGCCAAACTACCGTGGTGCAGCCCCATTAAATTGGGTGCTGATAAACGGCGAAAAAGAAAGCGGCGTTACCACGTTCTTCCTGAAACATGAAATTGATACAGGTAACGTTTTATTCACAGAGAAAGTAACCCTTACCGGCCACGAAACCGCCGGCGAACTGCATGACCGCTTAATGAACAAAGGTGCAGGATTAATAGTAAAAACGGTAAAAGCTGTTGAAAGCGGACGATACAATGAGCATCCGCAACATTCTTTATTAGCCGAAGGTGCTGAAATAAAAACCGCGCCCAAAATTTATAAAGACGATTGTAAAATAAACTGGAACATGCCGGTAACCTGGGTATATAACTTTATACGTGGGCTAAGCCCTACCCCTGCTGCCTTTACCGATTTAAATGCCAAAACATTTAAAATATACCGCGCCGAATTCCAGGAAACAGAACCTGGCGTACAACCGGGCGCTTTTTTAACCGACAACAAAACTTATCTAAAATTTGCCGCACAGGATGGTTTCATTAGCGTAACCGATGTGCAGTTAGAAGGTAAAAAGCGGATGGATATTGCTGAGTTTTTAAGGGGTGTGAAGTTGTAGATTGAGATAAATTTTCAATAACTTTAGATATGAAAATTGAAACGCTAAAATCAGAATTCCATGAGTTAATTGATCAAATTAATGATGAGGAAATATTGGCTCAATTTTATGATGCTTTAAATAGATCGGTATCAACGGAGGGCTCGCTTTGGAAATCTTTAACCGAAGAACAACAGCAGGGTGTTTTAATTGCTTATGAAGAAAGCAAAGATAAAGCTAACCGAATTCCATTATCAGTAATAAAATCAAAATTTGATAAATGGCCTTTGAAATAACTTTTTCAAAAAAGGCTGAACGAGATTTTGAAGATATTTTAAATTACATCGATTCAGACTTTGGTACTAAGGCGGCATTTCATTTTAAAGATATTGTAATTGACTTCACAGTATTAATTCAATCTTTTCCAGAAATAGGTAGTTTAGAGCAAGCTGATAAGAATATCAGAGCGTTTGTTGTACACAAGCGATTGAAAATTTTTTATCAGATAGACACAAATGAAATCGTCATACTGAGATTATTTGATACACGTCAGCGCCCTGATAAACGATAGTACTACAACTTATTCAACTCATCCATAAAAACCTTACTCACTTTATTAAAGTAACGTTTTATACCATAGCCCATTACGCATTGGATGCCTTTGCTGGCGTTGGTTAAAAACACTTCGTCGGCTTCGTATAATATTTCGGGGTTTATCTGGGCCTCGGTTACAGGGATATTACTCTTTTTGGCTATGTTTATGATAACCTGGCGCATTACTCCTTCAACACAACCCTCGCTTAGCGCAGGTGTATACAAATGGTTTTGATACCATACAAACACGTTCGAACTGCTTGCCTCGCATAAAAAGCCGTTTTGGTTTAATAAGAAAACCTCGTCCAAATTATTTTGAGCTTTGTACAATCCCGCCATAACATAAGTAAGCGAGTTACAGGTTTTGATGTTCGATAGGTAAT
>JACMRC010000447.1 GCA_014376655.1 Mucilaginibacter sp.
CCGAGCGGCGAATGCAAAGTTCGCAGATCCTGCGCTATCGCTCAGGATGACAAGTTATATAAAGCAAAGACGGCTCCCAAATTTTGGGAGCCGTCTTTGTTTATACTTGTATCATCAATAATTCATATCTTTAATTACCAATTATAAGCCCATGAAATACATTTACTTAACTATCCTGTTAGTTGCCGGCTTGTTTACCTCAGCGACATTCGCACAGACCGCCAAGGGCTCATTCACCGACATTAGTTTTATCGAAGGGCACTGGAAAGCAATCACAGCCGAAGGGCGCGCCATAGAAGCTGTTTGGCTGGCCCCTGCCGGCGACAATATGTTAGGCTTTATGCGCATGATGAACGGCGATAAGGCCGATCTGTACGAAATGTTAGCATACGAACAATCTGACCAGGGATTGGTATCGTTGGTAAAGCATTTTAAACCCGGCTTGTTAGGGCAGGAGGAAAAAGATAATCCCAATAAATATCTATTTGTGGAAGCAAGCAAAGACCGCGCGATATTCCAAAGTACAGGTGGCGACCTGCGGATTCTTTATGAAAAACGTTCTTCCAGTCAGTTTGCTATAGCGCGTGGCAGCCAGGAAAATGGCAAGTGGGTTTTTAAGGACCTGTTTGTGTTTAATAAAGTTAAATAACCCGTTCGGGCTTATAATAAGTCAAACTATCAAAGTCTACACTTCAATACTCATGAAGTTAATCTTAAGGTAATTATAAAATACATTAAGCGCCTGTTCGGTTAGCGGCTTATCGCCTGTTAAAAATTGATCCAACTCTTCTTTACTACCAATAAGTTTTATCAGATCTAAAGGATATTGATCTACCATGCCCCGTTCTCGCATTTTCAATTTAATAACCGCTAATGGGTCCAACTTTGGGAATGGTATAAACCTATCTTCATAATGTATCAGTCGCGTCACCAATGTGGCTAATTCTAAACCCTCAGGCGTTGTTGGCCCGGCATCGAAAAGGATAATGGCCCTTGCCAAACCCGCTTCATATTCGGCGGTAGTTTTAAAAATAAAATCAATCGCCCGGTCAGAAACTATCCCGGGTGCATGTGGTTGATCAGCAACAGCTATATCTGTTTGTTTAATCTTGCGGCTTTTTACTATTTTATTAAAGTCTGGAGGAGTTAATGGTACCATGGTTACCACATGCCCAACTTTCATATCAGGATATAAGGCCAGCATTTTCTTCCGCTCGTTTTCCATATATACGCCAAACTCTGCTATGGTACCAACCCATTCAATATAGGTTGTTTTGAAAAAAAGATTTGTGCGGAACCTGATCTTGTAATGGGTGTTACCCAATTGGCTTTCGCCGGTAATATTCCACTGTGCGGGAAATTCTTTACTATCATTAAGCGAGCGCTTTCCTTCTCTGTATGGAAATTGTTTAAGCCATACTAAGAAATTTGTCTGAGCTTCGGGATACTGTTGAATATAGTTGGCAATTTTATTTTTGGCGATCAGGTACATGAGATTGGTTTGGTATTGGCAGTACTAATTTAGCAAAAAACTTGCAAAAAGGCTGGCTAAATTCAATAACGTTTATGAAGGATGGCTACTCTTTAAAAACCGTAGCTAAAAGATATGTCCACGCAGTAGCTCCAAAGGATAGAGGCTTGAATATCGCTACCTACCAAAGCAAACCTTCCTATAATCCTATAAATTAAATTTTTAATTTATAAAACATTTTTTATTCCCGTCGCTTCTTTATTCACCCTGTGGCGAAATTGATTTTCAAAACAGGCACTGCAGCATTTGCTGTGGTTAACCAACTATCTATTTAAAACAAATACACAACATGGCACAATTAGATGTTCAACCCAAAAATTCAAGTCCGTGGTGGATCTGGCTTTTGCTGGCGATCTTCGCTATCCTAATCTTACTTTTCCTGTTTAGGGGATGTAACAGTAAAACTACCGTAGTAAGTACTACAGATTCTACCAAAACTATTGCCGTTACCCAGCCCGACTGGAACAGCGTTGATTTTAACAGCCCCGTAATTACAGACCCGGACATAACCGACAAGGATATTGTTTTGAGCGGTACAGACAAATACACTATTTACACATTAGGCGAAAACATTCTTTTCGCTACCGATCAAAACAACTTACAGGGAAGCGCTGACGCTAAACTTAAACAGATTGCTGCCTCATTAAACAAACGCTTTAAAGATGCACCTATAGCTATTTATGGCAATACCGACTCGACCGGTACCGGCGAACATAATGCCGACCTGGGCGGATGGCGCGCTAAAACGGTTAAAGATTGGCTGGTAGCTAATGGTATTGATGGTAACAAAATATCGTTACACACCTTTGGCGAAAGCAAACCCATAGCAACTAACCAAACTGCCACAGGCAGGCAGCAAAACCGTAATGTGCAGATAGTTGCCTTTCCGGATAGTAAATAATTAATACAGGTATAACCTTAAATATTAAGAAGATGAGTTTTGACAGCAATAACAACGAATATAGAAACGATCACCTGCAGGAGTTAAGCGGCAGTGATTATGAAATAGTTGATGGCGAACCAAATATTAAAAACTGGGACGTAAAGAACGAACAAGGCGCAAAAATTGGCGAAGTGGCGGATATGTTGTTCGACCCGCAATCGCGCAAGGTGCGTTACCTGATAGTAAGCCTGGAAGACAGCGAAATCAATGTAACCGATGGTAAGGATGTATTGATACCGATAGGTATAGCTAAACTGTACAGCAGCAGTAATAATATCAGCGAAAAAGTAGCAGGCACTGAAAATGATACTATAGGGGGTGCTACCGTTATAGACGAAACGATAATCGATACTACCAGCCCAACCCCTGTATTTTACGAAGGGAACGACGGCCTGTATAACCCTGCGCTTGACGGTGATGTAGTTATAGTGCCCGCCACTGCCAACCAGTTGGCTTTATTGCCCGGCTATGTACACAACAATGTTAGCCCGCAAATGGAGTTAGCCATAAGGCACGTATTTGAAGAGCCCGGCATTACGTTGGTGTATGATCGTAATGGTTTTTATGACCATGATTATTTTGACGTGGACAAGTTTTATGACCGCGGAGCAACTACGCGTTCAAACCTGCCGGTAAGCGAAGGTAGCCTGGATGAATTACCTGCCGGAACTGACTTGACAGAACCTGCCGCCCGCAATCCTTTTGATAGTTCGATTGAAAAGGATGAGCCGGGCTTGGGTAAGGTTGGATATTAATAAGTTGAGTAAATAAGAGTGAAAAGGTCCGGGAGATTTCCCGGGCCTTTTTTGATTGTGAGATGTTTGTAGCTGATGATAAAACATCATCCCCCAAATTGTTGTTATCATTAAAAAATCGGCATTAATGATATTCAAAGCCATCCTGCTTTTCTTTTTAGCTACCGCGCCGCTGTGTACCATCGCCCAAAAAGCATACGAAACAGCAAATTATAGTGGTAAGATAAAGGGTCAAATAATTGCCTTTAAACTAGCTAACGGGTATGTTGGTGCCAGCGAGATAAGTTTACGTGCATCGCCCAAAACAAAACCGGTGCTGTATACACCCGATAGCGGCGCGCCCGACGGGGATAATAACCTAACGTTTAAAAGCGATAAACCTACCGCCGGTTACTTCATCATTAAAAACATAAAGAACGCTTACGATCGGCTACCTGCTATTATATATGGGGTATTTATATCCGCCAACCAAAGCGTCTCCATAAAGCTGACCCTCGATAGGAACAAGATTTAACTACGCATTACCAGGTGTCCACCCTGCATGTAGTGTATTGTCTATAAAAACGTACGTAAATAGGGCTTAAAGAGGGATAGTGTCCCTTAAAAGTGCCGTGGCATAGTTTTGGTATTCATCCAAACATCAAACCAATATGTTATGGAAAATATAGATATCACAACCACACTTTTATTAAAAGCATTGGACATTGAGTTACGCGAAATGTTATTGGAAGATTTGCAGCAATTCCGTTTACAACAAGCTGCTTAATTTATAAAACTTAGTTATTATGCAACATTATCATCAAAACGCATCGGTTATATATACTGATAATAAAGGAAGGCAAATTGATACGTTTGTAATATTTGATACTGACCGCCAAACAGGGCTTACCCATATCAATCACGAAAACCTGAAAGTGCCGGCTGATCAATTGGCTTTGCATGATAAGACCGTGTGTCAGTATCATCTGCCTATTGACGACGCTTTTAGCTTTGAAATGATAAAAAAACTACGTTTAAAATATGCTGATCTTGACCGTAAAACACGAAGAAAAGAAGCACCTAAACCAATGACCAAAATGATGGTGTTGGCAAATGCGTCGTAAGCAACCCAATATTTATTAGAAGTATAATATAATTCACTTTCTTATCTCATAAGCCCGGTTTGCTACAAACCGGGTTTTTTCTTTACATTAGTTTCATTCAAACCAATAAACCAATGGAACGTAGAGAATTTATAGCCGCAGGTGCCATAGCAGCAACCAGCTTAACCATTTTACCTTCGGGCAGCCTCTTTGCAGGCGTGGCAGATAAAGTTAGATTAGGATATATAGGCGTAGGTGGCCGGGGCATGAGCCATGTATCGGCAGCCACCTTGCGGGATGATGTGGAAATTGTAGCCGTATGCGATATACAGGAACGCTCATTAAAACGCTGTCGCGAGTTCATTGCCAAAAAAGGCCGCCCTGCGGCTACCGAATATACCGGCGGGCTTGATGCTTACAAAAAGCTATTAGATCGTAAAGATATTGACGCTGTTATAATTGCTACGCCGTGGCAGTTTCATCATTTGCAATCTATTGATGCAATGAAAGCGGGCAAATATGTAGGCTGCGAAGTTATTGCAGGACTAACCGTGCAGGAGCATTGGGATATTGTAAACACCTCCGAAAAAACAGGCATCCCCTATATGACGCTGGAGAACGTTTGTTACCGCCGCGATGTAATGGCTACTTTAAACATGGTGCGCAATGGCGTATTTGGGGAGTTGCTGCATGTGGAGGGCGGCTACCAGCATAACCTGCGCGACGTACTGTTTACAGATGGAGCTAAATACGGCCCCGAAGCCAGCGGCGAAGCGCAATGGCGCACCCAGTTTAACATAGATCAGGACGGCGACCTATACCCAACCCATGGTGCCGGCCCGGTAATGAATTATATTGATATTAACCGGGGCAACAGATTTACAAGTATGTCGTCTTTCAGCACCAAGGCGCGCGGGTTGGCGGCTTATGCTAATGAGGTATCGCCGGGTAGCGCGGCATCAAAAATTAATTATAAAAATGGCGATATCACCCAAACCATGATAAACTGTGCCAATGGCGAAACTGTGATGCTAACGCACGATACCCATTTGCCAAGGCCATACTCGTTAGGGTTTAGGATTGACGGAACCAAAGGTATCTGGATGGATGTGAACCAAAGCATATACATAGATCACCAAACCAAAAAGCACGATGAGTGGGAACCGGCCAAAGAATGGCTGGATAAATACGATCATCCGCTTTGGAAAAAGTATGCTGCTGATGCCGCTGGTGCCGGCCATGGCGGTATGGACTGGTACGTGTTTAACGGGTTTGTACTGGCAGTTAAACAAAAAAAACAAACACCTATTGATGTTTATGATTCTATGACCATGAGCGTAATAGCGCCACTATCAACCAAATCATTAAAAGAAGGCAACGCGGTGCAAGAGTTCCCTGACTTTACCCGGGGTAAATGGAAAACGCGGAAAAACACATTCGCGTTGGATGATAGTGGGTTTTAAGAGAACTTAATAATAATGCCGCAGTTGGAGGGGTATTAATACAGACCCGGAGTTATAAAAGTCGCAGTTAACCATAAAAAAACCG
>JACMRC010000448.1 GCA_014376655.1 Mucilaginibacter sp.
ATTTAACGTTTTTAACAATTAGGGAACAAGAGGCAATTACTCAAACTTATCAGCCACTACCTGTATTTTACGCTTGCCTTTTTCTTCTGCCTCGAAGGTTAGCGTAACTTTTCCATCTACGCCTACAATAGTTAGGGTAGCATGCACTTCATTACCATTGCCGTTTGTCAGCGTGCCTTTAACCACTGTTTTGCCAGTTTTGTATGGTGTGGTCCACTCGCATGTTTTAGAGGTAATATCACCCTCCATCGTATTACCCTCGTCGCCGGGTACAATAGATATGTAGGTTTTGGAGATAGTGATAGTTGTTGCTTCGTCTTTGGTCTTTTCAACCTTGCCTTCCTCATCCAACATAACGGTTTTTGATGATTTAAGCGTTACCGTCTTATCGCATTGCCCGTAAACGTAATTGGCCCCGGCTACCATTGTAAACATTAGCGCCAGTATTGTTCTTTTTAAATTTGATTTCATGATTTCTGTGTTTTTTTATCAAATATAGACATTGTATAGTATTATGCAATACATAGTACCATATAAATAAAAAATATATTTATAAAAATCTGACTATCAAATAATTAAAATTATAAAATAACTAAGCGTTGGGAAAGCTCACAGTTAATGGTCGAAGGAATAGAAGTGGATTCCACTCCCCATTTGGCGCAAGTCTTAGCGCGGTGGAAATAGCGATAGCCTGACTTGTGCCTTGTAAGCACAAGTCAGGCTATTTCACGAGCCACCCCACTAACATTTAAAGAACCTTTACATAATTAGTACCATACGGGAAACGTTGCGGCCTTGAAAGTAGTTTATTAGCTTCGGCACTATTGGTGAAGCGCTCGGCTTTTGGGTCCCAAAGCAGTTTGCCGGGTACTTTCATGGAGATATGGGCAACCAAACAAGCGCTACATGACCGGTGTGCCACCTCAACCGGGCTTATGGTTGGCTTCTTGCTTTCTATGCAATCCAGCCAATTGCCATGTTGCTCATGGTCGTCGGCATACAAGTGATGTTCGTTAGGGCCAATTACTGATGTAAGGATCTTGGGATCACTGGCCATAAAAGCCGCATTTTTCTTTGTTACCGGGTCGCTGGCTGTAACGCCGCCGCCATCGCGGGCAACGAAGATCCAGCCGTCGGTGCCTTCAAATTTAATTCCGTTGGTGTTTTTACTGTTAATGAGCATGGTAACACCATTTGCATATTTGGCGCGAACGCCGAAATCCAAATGCACATCCCATAAACCTGTTTTGGGGAAGTTGGCATGTCCCTCAACTTCAATAGGGCCGGTATATTCGGTATCCATACCCCAATGTGCAATATCAATATGGTGTACACCCCAGCCGGTTATCATGCCTGCGCCAAACTGCTCGCACCTTAACCATCCACCCCGCGATCCTACATCGGTAGTCGAGTGCGCCCTATCCAAAGTGTAATACACCCAAGGCGTAGAGCCTAACAGCATATCATAATTTAACCCTTCGGGGATTGG
Source organism: Mucilaginibacter sp. (assembly GCA_014376655.1). Lineage (GTDB taxonomy): Bacteria > Bacteroidota > Bacteroidia > Sphingobacteriales > Sphingobacteriaceae > Mucilaginibacter. Next base: position 1,490 of record JACMRC010000448.1, read on the forward strand.
CATTTCGGCAGTGTTGCCACCTACAATGTCGGCCGGCAGGCCAACATTTACCGTATGCAGCTTACCTATGCGGCCATTGCGTACCAATTCGCAGGCTTTCTTAAATTGCGGCCATGGTTTATCGCCGCGCTGCTGACTGCCTAACTGGAACGTAACCCCCGATTTTTTCACCGCATTACTCATGGCGCGGCCTTCCTCTATAGTTAACGACGTAGGCTTTTGCAGGTAGATGTGTTTGCCGGCCATAGCAGCCTCGATAGCAGGCTGGGCATGCCAATGGTCGGGCGTGCTGATGATAACCGCGTCTACGTCCTTATTTGCCAGCAGGGCGTGGTAATCGTCGTAGGTTTTAATGTCGATATAACCGGTTTTGCCCATCTTTTTATCGTACCAGCCCTCAATCACTTTCTTACCACTCAACAAACGCGGACGGTCCACATCGGCCATTGCCATAATGCGTGCCTTGTCGTACTTAAAGGTTTCAACCAAATCATGCGTCATGGCTATGCGCCCGCAACCTATCTGGCCTATGTTTATCTTATTACTCGGCGCACTCTTACCAAATACCGACGACGGCACAATAGTAGGGAAGCCAATGGCGGCAGTAGTTATCGCGGCAGTTTTAACAAAGTCGCGGCGGGTGTAAGCGTTTTTATTAGCGTCCATGTTGTTGGGGTTTTAGTGGAGTTGTTGGTTTATAATTAACAGGTGTATCGCGCGAATCGGCGTAAGCCCTGGTATAATCTAATTTGGCGGATTGCCCGGCGATGTATTGTATACCACTTAAAATATGTGCCGAAAAATCAGCCTGCTGGTAATATTCTTTATCATGCCCCAGGGTAGTTACCCATACATTGCCCCCATCGAAATTCTGGTACCACTCGGCCGGAGTCAGGCTGCCAAACGAGCCTCCAAATTTTTTAATGCTAACCGAATCGCGTCGGTTAAGGGTAGATATATCATGTACAGCGGTAACTTTAATACCGGGGTAAAACTCTTTCAAAAAATAACATTCATCGCCCAAGGGTGGTTCCCACGAAAGTGGTAAACCTTTTACCGTAGGATGTAATGGCTCGATAACCCTAACCGTATATTTTTGATGCGGCGGGTGCCAGGCAAAAGTGCCGCCCAACATTTGTTTGAACCAGGTCCAGTTGCGTTCTGTACCCACCGCCGAGTGCAAGCCCACAAACCCACCACCGGCCTCGATATAATGCCTGAACGCCAGTCGTTGGGCATCGGTATCAAACACATCATTATTAGTGCTGGGGAAGATTAGTAAGGTATATTGTTTCAGGTTTTGATCA
>JACMRC010000449.1 GCA_014376655.1 Mucilaginibacter sp.
AGAAAATAACTATAGTGCGGTTAGCATACCTAAAGCCTTGCAAGCACCAAACAACGATCCATTGGTTTACTTAACTGCTGTGCTACGCAACCAGATCTCGGGCGATAACGACCAGGCATCTTTAAAATATAACATGATAGCCATGGAAATATTAGATGGAGCCAAAAGATCAATCGCCGAAGGTAAACGCATAGTTTTACAACCATAATAAAACATTACCGGGGTTACGAAGTTTATACAACTTCGTAAGTCCTTTTTTCTAACTAATACTACCCCATTAAATGTCAAAATTATCTATCTCCCTATTAGTTTTCTTATTATTAGTAAATGTTTCGGTTAACGCGCAAACTAACCCGGCGGTTATATTGGCCCGCAAGCAGGTGCCGATATTGTGCTACCATCAGATAAGAGACTGGCGCCCTAAAGATTCTAAGAACGCCAAGGATTACATTGTGCAAATTGCCGAGTTTAAGAAACACATAAAGATGCTGGCTGATAGCGGCTACCATACCATATTACCAGATCAGCTTTATGCTTACCTTACTACCGGTGCTGCTTTACCTAAAAAACCCATCATGCTTACGTTTGATGATACAGACGAGGACCAATTTACTATTGCAGCGCCTGAGTTAAAGAAATATGGTTACAAAGCCGTTTATTTTGTAATGACTGTATCCATAGGCCGCCCGCATTACATGACTAAGGAGCAGGTTAAAGCCCTATCAGATGCCGGTAACGTTATTGGCAGCCATACTTGGGATCACCACATGACCAGCAAGTACAAACACAATCCCGACCCTAAGAAAGATGATTGGACCGTACAGATTGACAAACCAACCAAAAAGTTGGAAGAGATAACCGGTAAGAAAATAACGTACTTCGCTTATCCTTTTGGTATCTGGAATAAGTCGGGCTTCGGTGAGTTCCACAAACGTGGTTTTAAGATAGCTTTTGGTTTAGCTGATAAGCGTGATCCTAACGACCCGTTGATGTGTGTTAGAAGGATCTTAGATAGTGGTTATTGGTCGGCTAAGACATTAAGTAACAGTATCAGAAATAGCTTTTAGCCTTAAAACGAAAGTCAAATAATATAAAATCAAAAATAGACTGTGTTAAACTTTAATACAGTCTATTTTTTTGCATTAAATTTTTTTAATTTTATAGTAAAACAATTTATCATACCAAAAATAATTTTAAATTACCTGCTTTTGCTTTTTATATTGAGCTGTAAAAATGCATTTGGTCAGTCAACATTGATAGATGACCATTTTAAGGCGATGACCCAGCATGATGTTAAAGTAATAGCCCAAACTTATGCTGATGATGCAATTTGTTATTCGCCGAACTGGGAAGGCGCAAAAAAGGGTAGGGCTGAAATGGAAACAGTTTATAAAAGATATTTTTCATCAACTCCCGATATTACCTATAGTATCATTAGCACTATTTATGCGGGCGACAATATAATTGTTGAATATACCGTAAACGGTATACTAAGCAACCCCGAGGCTGGAACTCCCGATTATATGAAAGGTAAAAAGTACACGCTTAATTATTGCGCCATTTTTACAGTTAAAGCCGACAAAATAGTTAAGGAAACCAATTATTTTGACCAGGTAGCTTTTCTAAAGCAGGTGGGTTTTTTTGAGCCGCATTAAACCAGGATTTCTATAGCTAATATCCAAATCTATTAGAGGGTCTCCCCTTTTGGCACTTCGCCTTTATTGGACGATATATCATCTTCACTGTTTGTTTCTGATGCAGTGTCCTCATTGTAATTCTCGGGCGCAACGGTTGACACCCTTGCCGGGTCGGAATTATTTTGCTCAATAGGCTGTTGACCCTGCTCTAAATCATTATCGCCATCCTTGTTTGTTACCGATGTGTCGTTATTGGTGATCTGATCGTCAACCGGGTCGTTATATGCTGTGGTTTCCATGGCTTTTAAGTTTATATATATTGATAACACCTAATTAAAAAGTCTGTTTTTTATTTATGTTATCTTTGCACAAATGCAGCAAAACAAGTCGGCATATAGCGCGCTAATAAAAGAAGAGGCCCTGAAACTCGGGTTCTTGTTTTGCGGTATCGCAAAGGCTGAGTTTTTGGAGCAGGAAGCCCCGCGACTGGAGTCATGGCTTAACAAAAACATGCACGGCGAAATGCGCTACATGGAAAACCATTTTGATAAACGGCTAGACCCGCGCTTATTGGTTGATGGTGCAAAGTCGGTAATATCCATGGGGCTTAATTATTATACCGATAATAGCCAAGCTGATCCACTTGCCCCTAAAATCTCCAAATATGCCTACGGGCAAGATTACCATACTATAATTAAGGACAAGCTAAAACAGTTGCTGACTATAATCAATGAAAAAATAGGCGAAGTTGGCGGCCGCGCGTTTGTGGACTCTGCTCCTGTTTTAGATAAAGCCTGGGCAAAAAAAGCAGGCTTGGGGTGGATAGGTAAAAACACCAACCTTATCAATCAAAAAACAGGCTCATTCTTTTTTTTAGCAGAGCTGATAGTTGATATTGAACTGGAGTATGATATTGAACCCACTACCGACCATTGTGGTACCTGCACCCGCTGCATTGATGCATGCCCTACAGAGGCCATTGTAGGCCCTTACGTCGTCGACGGTAGCAGATGTATCTCTTACCTCACCATCGAGCTTAAAAACCAGCTACCGTCCGAATTTAAAGGCAAAATGGATAACTGGGCCTTTGGTTGTGATATTTGCCAGGATGTATGCCCCTGGAATAAATTTTCGGTGCTGCATAATGAGCCAGCCTTTGATCCTCACCCCGAACTATTGGGTTTAAATCATGCTGACCTGACAGAAATAACCGAGGATGTTTTTCAGAAGGTATTTAAGAACTCGGCCGTAAAGCGGACCAAGTTTGGTGGGTTAAAGAGGAATATTGAGTTTTTGAAAAGGAACCTAAACGACTAATTTGTCATTTCGAAAGAGGTACGAGGAGAAATCTTAAACGCTTGATACTTATCGCGCGTACAAGATTTCTCACTACGTTTCGAAATGACAGGCTTGTTTACTACAGCCCCTTCTTAAACTTATCAGCCAACAACTTTAACATATCCTCATTAACAGGCGCGGCTGGCTCTTCCTTCTTTTTAAATGGCTTGTTCTCGTATGGTTTATTAAATGGCTTTTGTGCCGATGGCTGTACCGGTTTTGGAGTTTCGGCTTTAGTATCTTCTGTAAATAGTTTGGGTTGTACCGGTTTTGCCTGGCGATCTGCCTGGCGTTTATCATTCCAGCGTTTGTAGATCTGCTCCAGCTTGCGTTTAGTGTAAAGCGGGAAATCGCCGTTCATCATCCATGAATAATAGCTTGGTTCGGCATTAAAAATATCTTCTACCCTTTTGCCTTTATGTTTACCAAAATTAAACACCTCTTCGTCCTTATCATTAAAAGCCATGCGGCCGGCAAAATCAACCGGTCGGTTTAAATTAGTGAATTTATGCAACCCCTCTACATGGTTTACAACCGGTATGCTTTTGTTACCTTTTTTATCTTCCCATTCCTGGTTCTCATAACGTTCTATCTGGGCCAGCAATACCTCCATAGTGGCGCGTGTATCAGCTTCGGCGCTATGCGCGTTTATGATATCCTTTTTACAATAAAACTGGTAAGCAGCCTTTAAAGTGCGTTGCTCCATTTGGTGGAATATATTTTGCACATCAACAAAGTGGCGGTTATCCAGGTCAAATAAAACACCAACCCTTAAAAACTCCTCCATCAACATGGGGATATCAAATTTATTAGAGTTAAAACCAGCCAGGTCGCTATTATCTAAAAACACCGATACTAAAGGTGCTATTTCTTTAAAAGTAGGTTCGTCTTTTATATCCTCGTCATAAATACCATGTATCAATGATGATTCTATAGGGATAAGCATTTCCGGGTGTACGCGCCAGGTTTTTACCTCTTCGCTCCCATCCGGGTGCAATTTAATTACTGATATCTCAACAATACGGTCAACACCAATACTAATGCCTGTAGCTTCAAGGTCGAAGAAAGCCAAAGGGCGTTTTAAATTCAATTTCATATTATCTATATCATTGTAATTAAGGTTGCAAAAGTCTTAAAAAAAATCAGAAGCTAAACTATTTGAAAGTATTTAATATATCTGATAATTATTTTAACTTAACCCCACTAAACCATTAGTATCACATGAAGAAAATTTTACTCCTTAATTTGTTCTTATTATTTTTATTTACAGCAGCGAATGCTCAGGATTTCGCGTTTGGAGTAGTAGACCAGGCCGAAATAAACATGGCAAAATATAAAAACGACGAGACCGCCCATGCCGTTGTTTTAAACGAATATGGTGAGGCCAGTATATTTTCAGGATCATTAGGCAAGATAACTTTACGCTATACGTACCACACCAGGATAAAGGTATTTGACAATGATGGCTTGAAGTACGGCACTGTTAGCATCCCCATTTACAATAGCGACACCCAAAATGAAGCTTATGAAGATGTAGATGAAATAAAGGGCATAACAATCTATAAAGATGATAACGGCCAGATTAAAACGCAAGAGTTAGATTTAAAAAAAGTTTATACCACCCGCGAAAACAAGAATTACCAAACAATAAAGTTTGCCTTGCCCGCCTTACGTGATGGCTGTATCGTTGAATATACCTATCGGTTTGACACCCCCTGGTTTGATAATTTTCATGAGTGGCACTTCCAGGGCGATATACCCAAGGTACGCTCAAAATACGAGCCGCATATACCTGCCTTTTGG
>JACMRC010000055.1 GCA_014376655.1 Mucilaginibacter sp.
ACATTTATGTGTTTTATTTGACAAAGTAAACCTCCACACCAATTAACTTTGTACCGTAATTAACTTTTGGACCAAAAAAGTCAAAAAGACACAAACCTAATTCAACTATTATGAGGACCTATCTTGTACCTATCGATTTTTCGGATGCATCAATTCACGCAGCAGAATATGCTGCCGAATTAAGCAAGCAAACCAATGTTGACCATATTGTTTTGTTGAACGCTTACTATGTGTCGCCACTTGAAACGATGCTGCCTACGCCCGATATGGTGCAATTGTTAGAAGATGAGGTAGAACAAAATGCTGCCGACAGGATAACCAAATTATACCATCTAAAGGATAAGATAAGTAAGCTGGTTAGGGCAGGGGTACAGATAAGCATCCATTTAAACCGGTCGCACCTGTTACGTGCTGTGGTTGAAAATGTATCCGCAAAAAATGCCGACCTGGTAATTTTAGGTAGTAAAGGAAACAGCAGTCAAAGCGGTTCAGACATAGGTAGTCACGTTGTCAGCATATCCAAAGCCAGCCCGGTAGCGGTAATTGTGGTGCCGCCAGGCTATAGTTTCGAAAACATTAAACGTGTAGTAGTAGCCTGCGATTTTGATAAAGTGAAAGATACCGTTCCGTTAGAATCATTGAAGCGCTTACTGGATAAGAAGAAATTTGAGCTATTGGTAGTAAATATCGACAAAGAAAGCAGGCACCTTGCAGCCGATGCTGAGCGCGATGCCCAGGAAAGTGCTTTGTATGAAATGCTTGCGCCATACAAACCTAATTACAGTTATGTTAACAATACAGATGTTATAAACGGTATTTTACAGTTTGCTACGGATAATGATGCACAATTGGTGATAGCTTTACCGCATAAATACAGTTTTTTCCAATCGCTTCTGCATGATAGCGTATCGCAGCAATTGGCAGAAAGCGCGGCGGTGCCTGTGTTATTATTGAAATGAAATTTTGCTAATTAGCGTTAAATGGTTTTTGCGGTATAGCCCACTCGGCAGGGTTTTGTGCTGTATTTTTTGTACTTTTGTATAAACACTACCGCCAGCCGTTAAAACAGCGCATCCTTGCGGATTTAAATTCAGGAAATAAATAGCAATTTTTATGTTATGTGTTTATACACAGCTATTTAAGTAAAATATTCGCTGCGATATAGTGTGAATTCGTGTGATAATGATGTGATATAGTGTGAATTCGTGTGATAATGATGTGATATAGTGTGATTTCATGTGATAAAGCGTGTTTAGAAACCGTATTTTAGAGTTTGTCAAGCGATGTGTTTTGCGTTAATTTGCACTTTATAACAAGCATTAACCTGCAAAAAATACATGAGGGTACATTTTATAGCTATAGGCGGCAGTGCTATGCACAATCTCGCCATCGCTTTACATAAAAAGGGATTTGAAGTAACCGGATCAGACGATGTGTTGTTTGAGCCATCGGTATCGCGCCTGTCTAAGTATGGCATATTACCTGTAGAGAATGGGTGGTATTCCGAAAAAATCACCGCCGATTTGGATGCCATTATTTTAGGCATGCATGCCCGTATTGATAACCCGGAATTGCTAAAAGCACAGGAGTTGGGCATAAAAGTATACTCATATCCCGAATACATTTACGAACAATCAAAAGATAAGCAACGTGTTGTAATAGGAGGGAGCCATGGCAAAACTACCATCACGTCCATGATATTACACGCTTTGCAAGCTGCAGGCAAAGATTTTGATTACCTGGTTGGCGCACAATTGGAAGGTTTTGAAACAATGGTTAAGCTAACCAAAGAAGCACCCATTATTGTAATTGAGGGTGATGAGTATTTGGCTTCGCCGATAGACAGGCGGCCCAAATTCCATTTATACAAAGCTAATATTGGCGTTATAAGTGGTATAGCCTGGGATCATATCAATGTGTTTCCAACTTTCCAAAGTTATATAGATCAGTTTAAGATATTTATTGAGACCATACAACCCGGCGGTACTTTAATTTATAGCGAGACCGATGCAGTTTTAAACGAGGTTGTTGCTGCTGATGAGTCAGCGGTGATAAAGCAACCGTATGATTTGCCGGTGTACAGCATAGAAAACGGGGTTACCACCATTTTGTCTGATGGTGAAAAATATCCGTTGGAAGTGTTTGGCGAACATAACCTGTTAAACATGCAGGCTGCCCGTTTGGTATGCGAAGGTTTAGGCATCAGCAAAGCTGATTTTTATAAATATGTCACCAATTTTAAAGGTGCGGCCCGCCGGTTAGAATTGGTCGGCAAGAATGATAACGCTACCGTTTTTAAAGATTTTGCCCATTCGCCGTCAAAATTAGAAGCTACTATAAATGCCGTTAAAACGCAATTTCCAGACAGGAAACTAATAGCGTGTATTGAACTGCATACCTTTAGCAGTTTAAATAAAGACTTTTTAGAACAGTATGCCGGAACCATGGATGAGGCTGATGTTGCTATTGTTTTTATTGATAAGAAAACTTTCGAGCAAAAGAAGCTGGAACCTTATCCTGCCGAAACGGTGAAGGAAGCATTCGCTAAAAGTGACTTGACTTTTTTTAATGATCCGCAACTGTTATTGGCTGATTTACAAAAACTTAAATTAATTAACGCTAACCTGTTAATGATGAGTTCGGGCAACTTTGGTAGCATAGATCTTATCGACCTAAAAAATAAAATATTACAATAATTGTTTGAAATAAAAAAATATTATTAACTTTATTAACTATTGAGAAACCCTTACCCTATTTATTTTACAGACCCTAAATGAAGTCACTAGGAAAAAAAATCAGACTATTACGTCACCAAAAGGCATGGAGCCAGGAAGATGTTGCAAAAAGGTTAGATATTTCTATTCCTGCTTTTTCAAAAATTGAAACCGGTATTACTGATATTAACTTATCGCGTTTGGAGCAAATCTCTAATTTGTTCGAGATGTCAGTTGTTCAATTACTAACTTTTAATGACCTGGAGCAAGAGCAAAAATTTGTTAACGAACTTGATGTGGTTAATAAAAAATTGACCGACAGAGAAGTTGAAATTATTGAATTACAGAAAAAAGTTATTGAACTTTTTGAAGAGTTAAGACATAATAAAGCTACGGCTTAACAGCCTAAAACTTAAAGCAAAAAGACTAAAGCTAAAAGCTATGCATAATTAGGGCTTTTAGCTTTAGTCTTTTTGCTTTAAGCTTTCTAAAATATATAGCGCATGGTTGCATGCCTGTTGGCGAAGGTTGCACCCATGGATTTATGGAGGCCTATCATCTTTTCATTAAAATCGCCCACCCATGATAGTTCCATCACATCGTACTGGTTAAGCCCTAAAACATACTCTTTAAGCTTTGTAAACAGTGCCGATTCCAACCCGTGGTGTTGAAATTTTTGCTTAGTGCCCATCACAACACCACGCATCCGTTTTACCCCTTTCCACCTTTTGTAGGCAAACATTAATTTACCTATCAGGTCAAGCTTGCCTTTTAGGGGTTTTAGCATTTCATTAGCATCGGGCAGTACTATGTTAAATGATGCTGGCTCGCCGTTAACGTAGCCAAACCATATCAGTTTCTCATCTAATATCGGCTTCATTTTATTAAAGCTTTCTAAGATGGTGTTGTAATTTATCGGCACAAAATTTTCGAAATCTTTCCAGCCATCGTTATAAATTTCAATGAAATCGGCTGCAAATTTCTCGATCTCTGATACTTTGAAATGCTTAAATTCATACCCCGGTTTTTGTGCAACCCACTTAGCTATCTTTTCAAACCGATCAGGGAAAGGCACATGCGCGTTAAGGTGGTTGGTAATTTGCTCGTAAAGCGTTTTAAAACCGTAGTTTTCAAAAAAAGCTTTATAGTAGGGTGGATTATAAGTCATCCCGTAGGATGGCGGCGTAAAACCTTCAATCAACAAACCCCAAAAGGTGTCATTCTCTCCAAAATTTATAGGCCCATCCATGGCCTGCATTCCGTTTTGCTGTAGCCAGTTTTTTGCGGTATTAAATAGCATAAAGGCCGCCCGTTCATCGTTGATACACTCAAAAAAACCCATTCCGCCGGTTGGTTG
>JACMRC010000450.1 GCA_014376655.1 Mucilaginibacter sp.
GGCCGTATTGCCAATACCGACCCTGCTGCTGCAGCCAGGAAACAACTTTTCAGCATTGGTATTAGCGATAACAGCGTTTATCCAAACCCGGCAAAAGAACAAACAACCATTCAGTTTAAAGATGCTTTCGGTGGCAGAAAAACCATCGAGTTAATTGACTTAAATGGACGCCGCGTATTAAACAACAGCTTTATGGCTGCCAAAGGATCAAATATTTATCAGCTAAACCTGCCTTCAAAACTGGCTCCAGGTAGTTATATGATTAAAGTAAATGGTGTTACAGTAAGTACCATTGTAAAGCAATAATATTTTAAATGAATAATAGTATTAAAAAGCCCCCGGTTAAATGGGGGCTTTTTTAGTGCAACTACTCTAACGGGAATTTTAATTGCTTTAATGAATTATTTGGGTTGCTTTGTTCAATGCTACACGGCCCTTAAATAAAAGTGTAACACGCATTTTTATGATTGAACGGCCTGTAAAGGCAATACAAAATGATCCTTTTTTATTGAAATTAAACCAGCAGACGGGTAAGGATAGCGAGCCTTTAGCTGATTAACTATCTGCCCCTATCTCACGACAAAATTCATGAACCAACCAACACTGAATTTTAATGTGCATCTGTTCTTCATTAAATAGGTAACCCAGATAAAAACAAAACGTTTGCATTTTACAAGTTATCCTGTTACCCGTTACACCGTTCATTTTTTATTGCTTCGTTCACGCTGAAATACAACCACCTCCCCTATTCTTTTCGATATTTTTATTTTAATAACAAAAACATTTTTACATGAACCCATTGTTTTTCTTTTTAAAATAAATAAAAAGAGGCTTTCTCAAACAGTATGAGTCGGCCTCTTTTTTTTATAAAATATATTTGGATACCTATTGAAGATTGAACCTATGTAAGTAAACAAAAGATGGAATTTTTATTTATAAAACTGCGTCTTTCCATCTGCCATTATTCTGACGCTTACTTTTTAAAATTGTTTCCTTTATAACTAATGCGTTACCGTCAATTTAAATCCTGTATTTACATTTAATGATGCACCCGGGCTTACAATAATACTCCGGCAGGTGGCTGTATTAGAATTAATAGTGGGTGTACCATTGTTGATAATAACATCTGTATTAGCGTCTGGTATGGTGCCGCAGCTCCAGTTTCCGGCAGTTTCCCAAAGGTTGTTTACAGCGCCGGTCCATGTATTGGCTACCTGCAGGTAAAAGGCATTACTGAATTTTGTATTGTCAATAAGGCAACGATAGCGGTAGCCGTTAAAAGAAGCTGGTATATTGGTAAGTTTAAGGCTTGCAGTAGCGGTGCCGCTGTAATTAGCATTATTAGAAATTGGCAAAAAATCACCACCGGTGCTTACCAGCCATTGGTAAGTGGTGCCGGTAATATTAGAAGTGAAGGTTGTATTAGCGCCAGCGCATATACTGGTACTTAACATTTTTTGTACAAAGAAATTACCTGTACCAGAAGCTAAAAATCTAATGGCGTAACCACCATCAACGCTATCCCATGATAATGGGGTTATAACTTCTTCGGCTGCAACAGGTGTATACATTATTCCAGCGCCCACCATAGTGCCGGGTTGCCTTATCACTGACAGGTAGCCCGGATCGGCAATAGAAAAATCAGCAGCTTTTAAAGCATTGAATTCTTCGGTGGTAAAATATAGTACCATATTTAATTTGAGGTTTGGAGGCACACTGTCTGGCTTTAGGGTGAAGTTTCGGTTTAGGTAAGGCCTGCCCAGGTACCGGCGTATGGTGCTGAGGTGCTGATAGATGGAGGCTTGCACCTGGCCCAGGTAATTGTTATCAAGTATATCCATTATGGGAGATGTACCAGGATTAGTGCCATAAGACGAGTAAACGTCAAGGGTTGTGTAATTTTTACTGGTGCCAAGCAGTACCGAAGGATTGATATAAGAAGGGCCATAGTAATTGGGCAACAATATTACCTTTTTTACCGGGGGTAAATAATTAAGCACATTTAGTTTATCAAGGTGTCGCATGTAGATGTTATCGCTACTATTGTCTCCGGGGGTATACCTGCTATCCTGCCAAGTGATAAGCCCGCTGTTGCCGGTACTATCCTGCGTGGCATAAATTTGTTCAAACCTATATAACCCCCCGTTATACACACCGGTGCCTATGGGTTTACCCATAGCCCCCCATGCCAGTTGAACACCGCTTA
>JACMRC010000451.1 GCA_014376655.1 Mucilaginibacter sp.
AACTTAGGGAGTTATGTGTAAAGTTGCAAGGGGAGCTTAAGGCTAAAAGCACAAAGCTGAAAGCATTGACAATATACCGCCAAGCTTTCAGCTTTTACCTTTACGCTTTGGGCTTATAAAGTAGCCATATCAATTACAAAACGATAACGCACATCGCCTTTAACCATACGGTCATAAGCGGAGTGGATATCTTTCATGTCGATCATTTCTATGCCTGACACAATTTTATGCTCGGCGCAGAAATCCAACATTTCCTGAGTTTCGGCTATGCCTCCAATGCCCGATCCGGCTAAGCTTTTGCGGCCGCCTAATAAGCTAAACGCGGCAATACTCGCCGGCTCTGGCGGTACACCAACGCAAATATGTACACCATTGGTTCTTAACAAACCCAGATACATATTAAAATCGTGTGGCGCAGAAACAGTATCTAATATAAAATCGAACGTATTTTTAGCAGCTTCTAATTGTTTAGGGTCGGTGGTTACCACAAAGTGGTGGGCTCCTAATTTCTTAGCATCTTCTTCTTTTTTGGGCGATGTGCTTAAAACAGTAACCTCGGCACCAAAAGCAACGCCAAATTTAACGCCCATGTGGCCCAATCCGCCTAAACCTAAAACGGCAAGCTTATGGCCCTTGCCAACTTTCCAGTGGCGCAGTGGCGAGTAGGTAGTTATACCTGCGCATAACAATGGCGCTGTAGCAGCCAGGTCTACATCTTCTGAAATGTGTAATACAAAATCCTCGTTAACAACAATGCTGTTTGAGTAGCCACCATAGGTAGGCGTTTTTTTGTCTTGCTCCAAACCGTTGTAGGTTGGCGAGCCACCATTAAGACAGTATTGCTCAAGGTCCTCCTTGCAATTTTCGCAAACGCGGCACGAGTCAACCAAACAGCCGGTACCGGCTAACTGGCCTACTTTAAAGTTTTTAACATGGTCGCCAACCTTAACTATACGGCCAACAATTTCGTGGCCCGGCACCATCGGGAAGATTCCCGGGAACCAATCGTTTTTTATCTGGTGCAAATCAGAGTGGCAAACGCCGCAGAATAGTATGTCAAATTGCACATCGTGGGGGCCAACTTCGCGTCTTTCAAAAGCCCATGCGGCAAGATCTGTTGTCGGTGATTGCGCCGCGTATCCTTTTACTGGTATCATAAGTAGTGTTTTTGTGAATTTACAGAATAAGTTAAAGGTAAGGCATTATGAATCTTTATACCTAACGGATATTGTCCTTATTGTGCAATAATTAATATGGTGTGCAGGGCACGGGCGGCACATTAGTAGTATAGTTTATGCTAATATAATAATTAAGTTGGCAGTTATTAGTTTGCAGTTGGCAGAAAAAACAAAAGCAAAAAAACTATAAACTCAGGGAAATCGCCTTTAAAATTTCACCTTGGGGCAGTTTTGCGTATCAAACTGCACAGTTTATCACACTTTTATCACACGCTATCACACTCATATCACCCTATTTCACAGTCAATCACAGCCTATCACACGTTATCACAGTAAATATTTAACTTAAATTACTGTATATAAGCGCATTGTGTAATAATTGCGTTGTTCGTGTGAGTCGAATTGATATTTCGGCAAAATGCACCGCCTTAAAAGCATTGGGCTTATATAAAAATACGAAAAATACTCCGAAACAACAGTGCCTTTGGCCCGGCAGATCACTTTTAAGATTTTGAAATAAAAAAAGCCGGGTGTATATATCAGAAGATATAAATGGGTTTAATTACTCTTCTTTACCTTTTAGCATCGCCAGCGAATAAAAGCTATCCCGCCAATAAATGCCGCCTTGTTTTAGGGTTAAGTATGCTGATCTGGTTAAGATGTAAGCCATCAGGAAACCAGCAAAAGGCACCATAAAGGCGTACCACCATTTATTAGACGGCGTAAGTATCGAATAAATGACTTGCATTAAGCATAGCAGGCCGGCCATAAGCCGTATGCCGGTGTCACCAAAAATCAGCATGATGGGTATGGGTAGCGCTATGGCTAATAAGGTGGCTAAAACATCAGCTATTGACCATATTACATTATAGTTCCTCACTGCAAATGTGTTTTTCATTAACCCGTTTACAAACTGACCAACATTTTTATACCACTCCAGGCAAATATAGCCTTCGCCGCTAAGTGCATCTTGTCGTAAACCGGCACGTTTTATATTTTGGCCCAATTTCAGATCATCATCAGGCCTTAGTCTTATTCTTTCATGGGTACCTACCTGCTCATAAGCCGTACGCTTAACCAGGTTAAATGCCCCAACGCCGATTGATCCGCTTCTGTTGGGGTTACTCGCATCCCAGGGGCGGGTAAATACCGATAACATAATACGGAATGTTGCCAACACACTATTTAATAATTCCGACCGCGAGCGGGTAAATGGTATGATACTCAAATGATCAAGCCGTTGTTTTTCTACATATCCAAAGGCCCTGCTTATAGTATCCGGGTGATATAGAATATCCGCATCAGTAAACAGCATCCATTCTTCGGTGCTGTTTTTATAACCCTGGTACAGTGCGTTATTTTTACCCAGCCACCCATCGGGCAAATCTGTAAGCGTAATAACTTGCAAATGCGGATGGTTAAAGCGTTTTAATATTTCGCCGGTTTTGTCTGTAGATCTGTCATTCACTACAATAAGCCTGTGATTTTTGTAGTTGATGTTACAAAGGCTTTGTAATGCTTTTTCAACGTCTTCTTCCTCATTTCGTACTGCTACAATAATGGCTACGGCAGGTTCATTGGTAACAACAGGTTGATCTTTTAATTTTTTGATGCGGTGCAGGCTTACAAGTACATACAATGTCATGATGATACCTATTGTGGTTATTGTAATACTGTAAACAAGTAATATCATTTTTTATAGTCGGCTATATTTAATTGATGCGTGCAAAAACTATACTCATGCTCCTGGTTAGAGCATACTATAGTTAACCTATCTTTTGCAAATTGCTGCACTAAACTTAAGTACCACTCCACGCCCTGCGCATCTAAGTTTGAGGTGGGTTCATCCAGCATAAGTATAGGTGTATCGGCACAAAAAGCAAGCGCCAGCTTAAGGCGTTGTTTCATGCCTGATGAGAAATAGCGGATCAATTTGCTTGAACTACCGGGTAAACTTAGCAAATCAATTATTGCAGCTTTGTCTATCCCGGCTTTGTAGGTTTTAAATTTGAAATGGAAGTTAATCATTTCCTCCAAAGAAAACTCTTCTATCAATTCCAGATATGGCGCGGCAAGGCTTAGGTATTGAAATACCTGTTCAACATCTAATTCTTTATCTTCAAAAAAATATTTGATTGTACCTGTCGATGGCGAAAGGCTGCCGTTTAATACAGCCAACAAAGTTGATTTACCTGAGCCGTTTGAACCTAATATGGCATAGCTTTCGCCAGCAGAAAATGTGTAATCTACCCCCCGGAAAATCCAATCGCGGTTAAAGCGGCGGCCTATTTGACTAAGCTTGATGGAGAAATTGTCATTTGTCATTCGTCATTCGTCATTTGTGATAACCTTTGGATTACCGGCCCGTCCTATTAATGACTAATGACCAGTGACCAATGACTAACT
>JACMRC010000452.1 GCA_014376655.1 Mucilaginibacter sp.
AAAGAACGCCCAATGTTGATTTTTGGCAGGATACCGTTAGCTCGTTATTAGTAACCGGTAATACTATTAAAGGTGTACGGACATCATTAGGAATAGAAATAGAAAGCGACGCGGTTATATTAACCAACGGCACTTTCATGAATGGACTGATCCATATTGGCGAAAAAAAGTTTGGCGGTGGCCGTGCGGCAGAGAAAGCATCAACAGGAATAACAGAACAATTGGTTACCCTGGGCTTTGAGTCCGGTAGAATGAAAACCGGAACTCCCCCACGTATTGACGGACGCAGCCTCAACTATTCTTTAATGGAAGAGCAGTGGGGTGATGAAGGCAAACGGGGCCGATTTAGTTATACAGATGTTAAGCAAATTGAAGAACAACGTTGCTGCTGGATAACTTATACCAATACCAAAGTACACGAAACCCTTAAAGAAGGCTTTGAAAAATCGCCCATGTTTACCGGGCGCATTAAAGGATTGGGGCCGCGTTATTGTCCGTCTATTGAGGATAAGATAAACAGGTTTGCCGAGCGTGATCGTCACCAGATCTTTGTGGAGCCGGAAGGATTGAATACAGTTGAGATCTACGTCAATGGATTCTCTACCTCGCTGCCCGAGGATGTACAATACAAAGCATTGATTCAAATCCCGGGATTTGAGAAAGCCAAAATGTTTCGCCCCGGCTATGCTATAGAGTACGATTATTTCCCGCCTACCCAATTAGGACTGACCTTAGAAACTAAACTGATAAGCAATCTATATTTTGCGGGTCAAATTAACGGCACTACCGGTTACGAAGAAGCGGCATCGCAAGGATTTATTGCGGGCATTAACGCGCATCAAAAATTAAAGGATAAGCATGAGCTGATCATGAAGCGATCAGAATCATATATAGGTGTATTGATAGATGACCTGGTAACTAAAGGAACTGAAGAGCCTTACCGCATGTTTACCTCGCGCGCAGAACACCGCTTATTGTTGCGCCAGGATAACGCAGACATTCGCCTAAGCCCTATTGGCCATGAATTAGGTTTGATAAGCGATGAGCGTTTAGATAAGGTAAAACTAAAAGTAAAAAACTCGGACGATATTGTGGCCTATACCCGCAACCGCTCTGTAGACCAAGCCAGCGTAAATACTCTGCTGGAAGAGTTGGGCACATCGGCGGTTTCGCAAACTACGAAGTTGTTTAATTTGTTGAGCCGCCCGCAGGTTTCTATAGATGATCTGAAAGGCATTAATCCGGAGCTTGCCAACTACTTATCAAATTTTGATAAAGAAACAATTGAGCAGGCTGAAATAAAAATCAAATATGAGAGTTATTTTAAAAAGGAAATGGATATTGTAGAACGGATGAAAAAAATGGAGGACAAAGAAATTAATCCAGATTTTAATTATCAGCAAATGCAATCATTATCAAAAGAGGCGCGCGAAAAATTGATGAAGATAAAACCACGCACTTTGGGCCAGGCATCCCGGATTTCGGGGGTGTCGCCGTCTGATATATCGGTTTTGATGGTTCATATATCAAGATAGCTTGTAAACAACTGTAAATCAATTAATTACAAAATATTAATTTTAAGCCATTATTTTTAAATCCGAAGGGTAATCTTCGTAAAAAACAAAAAATCGTTTATTTCGCTTAAAAATGACGTTAAATAAAAAAAAGCCTTTTTTCTCTAATATTCTCTGGGTTTTTATAGCCTCTTTACTGGTTTTGGGCTGCGCGGTGCAACAAAGGCCGCAGGGCGGGCCGCGCGACACTAATCCGCCAAAACTTTTATTGTCGACCCCGCCAAAGCTTACCCACAATTTTAACGCGAAAGAGATCCGTATGGATTTTGACGAATATTTTAAATTGGTAAACCAGTTCCAAGAAATTACAGTGTTCCCCGCTCCTGATAAATTACCGGATTATAAACAGCGCGGAAAAAGCCTGATCATCGAATTTAAAGACACGCTGCTAAAAAACACTACTTATGTTATCAACTTTGGCAAAGCGATACAAGATGTTAACGAAAGTAATCAGCTTAAAAATTTTACCTACGTTTTCTCTACCGGTAACCATATCGATTCGTTAAGTATATCGGGTAACGTAACCAACAACCAAACGCAACTAAAAGAGCTTGGTGCTACGGTTATGCTTTTTTCGCTAAAACAAGATTCGCTGCTGTTTGGTAAAAAGAAGCCCAGCTTA
>JACMRC010000453.1 GCA_014376655.1 Mucilaginibacter sp.
ATCTTTAACACCATTGGGTAAGTTGGCCAAGGCATGTGCTGCGTACGCTGCTCAGGCGGTTGAAACATCACCTCGAATTGTTTGATAGAGCTTGCTCCCTGGCGGTTTGATGTACCAACGCAGTCAGAACCCGTGTCACCACCACCAATAACTACAACATCTTTACCTGTAGCTAAAATATCTTCGGCAGTAATTGGCGAGCTGCCAACACGTTTGTTTTGTTGCTTTAAAAAGTCCATTGCAAAATGGATGCCTTTTAACTCACGGCCCGGTATATGCAAGTCGCGCGGAATGGTAGAACCACCGGTTAAAACCACCGCGTCATTATTACGCACTAATTCATCAGCAGCAATATCTTTACCTATTTCGGTATTGGTTTTAAAGATAACGCCATCTTTCTCCATCACCTCCATACGGCGGTCGATGATCCATTTTTCCATTTTGAAATCAGGGATCCCATAACGTAACAAGCCACCGATCTTATCATCGCGCTCATATAGTGTAACCTCATGGCCGGCTTTGCTTAATTGCGCCGCAGCAGCCATCCCCGCAGGGCCTGAACCAACAACAGCTATTTTTTTACCGGTTTTAACTAATGGCGCTACCGGTTTTACCAGGTTTTTCTGGTAAGCAATCTCTATAATGTGTTTTTCTATCTCTTCGATAGCAACGGGTGGTTTGTTTATGCCTAATACACATGCAGACTCGCATGGTGCAGGGCAAATACGGCCGGTAAACTCAGGGAAATTATTGGTTGATGCCAGGATCTGGTAAGCCTCTTCCCATTTCTTGTTATAGACGGCATCGTTAAATTCAGGAATGATGTTACCCAGCGGGCAACCCGAATGACAAAACGGAATACCGCAATCCATACAACGTGCCGATTGTTCATTTAACTCATCGTCAGCATATAAACTCTCAAATTCGTTGTAGTTTTTTACACGTTCTGCAGGCGATAATTTTTCAGGCATCTTCCTGTCGTATTCCTGAAATCCTGTTACTTTTCCCATCTCTGAATTATTTGCTTACAGTTTGATATTCTAATTTCTCTATTACTTTTTTATACTCCTTAGGGAACACTTTCACAAAATCTGTAGAAGCTTTGTTCCAGTTTTTGATGATTGACTGCGCCAACTTACTACCGGTTAAGCTTATATGCTTACGCAATAAAGTAAGGATATGCTCCTCGTCTTTAACTGATAGTGGATCAAGGTCAACCATTTCCATGTTGCAGTTTTCGGCAAAATCACCATCCGGATTATAAACCCAGGCAATACCACCACTCATACCCGCGGCAAAGTTGCGCCCTGTTTTACCAAGAATCAACGCGCGCCCGCCAGTCATATACTCGCAACCGTGGTCGCCAATACCTTCAACAACTGTCGTAGCACCCGAATTACGTACCGCGAAACGTTCGCCTGCCATACCGCCTATAAAGGCTTCGCCGGCTGTTGCACCGTACAAGGCGACGTTACCTATGATAATATTTTCTTCGGCCTGGTAAGTGGCTTCGGGCGATGAGTAAACCGCCAGTTGCGCTCCCGATAGGCCTTTACCTACATAATCATTAGCTTCACCTTCCAACTCGAATGATACACCTTTGGTAGCAAAAGCGCCAAAGCTTTGGCCGGCAGAACCTTTAAATTTGTAATTGATAGTATTATCAGGCAATCCGGCCGAGCCGTATATTTTTGAAATTTCGTTTGATAATAAAGCGCCTATGGTACGGTCTGTATTCTTCACATCATACGTTCCAAAAACAGGCGTTTTATCTGCCAATGCAGGTTTTGCATCTTCCCATAGTTTCCAGTCGATGATCTCGGCCATGCCATGATCTTGCGATTCGCTGTTATAAAGCGTAACATCTTTTGGATTATTTACTGGGTGCAATATGCCGGAAAGATCAACTTTCTTAGCTTTCCAGCTCTTTATATTATCTCTTACTTTCAAGAATTGTACACGGCCAACCATTTCATTAATAGTGCGGAATCCTAATTCGGCCATTATCTCGCGCAACTCTTCGGTCATGAATTTAAACAGGTTCACAACATGTTCAGGCTTGCCAGAGAATAGTTTTCTTAATTCAGGATCCTGGGTAGCAACACCAACTGGGCAGGTATTAAGGTGACACTTCCGCATCATGACACAACCACCGGCT
The DNA here is from genome assembly GCA_014376655.1 of Mucilaginibacter sp. Lineage (GTDB taxonomy): Bacteria > Bacteroidota > Bacteroidia > Sphingobacteriales > Sphingobacteriaceae > Mucilaginibacter. The sequence continues at coordinate 2,159 of JACMRC010000453.1, forward strand.
ACTAATGCCGCGGTAGCTACACCCCACTCCTCTGCACCCATTAAGGCTGCTATAGCTAAGTCGCGACCTGTTTTAAGCTGACCATCTGTTTGTAATACCACACGGCTGCGCAGTTTGTTACGTACCAGTGTCTGGTGTGCTTCGGCTAAGCCAAGTTCCCACGGTAAGCCGGCATGTTTTACCGAGCTTATTGGCGATGCACCTGTACCACCATCATATCCGGCGATCAAAATAACATCAGCATGTGCTTTGGCAACACCTGCGGCTATAGTACCTACACCTGCTTTTGATACCAACTTAACATTGATACGCGCAGTACGGTTAGCATTTTTAAGGTCGAATATCAGCTGGGCTAAATCCTCTATAGAATAAATATCATGATGTGGTGGTGGTGATATTAAGCCTACGCCAGGTGTTGAGTGACGGGTCTTAGCGATCCAATCATCAACCTTATGGCCCGGTAACTGACCACCCTCACCCGGTTTAGCACCTTGCGCCATTTTAATTTGTAACTCATCAGCATTGGTCAAATAGTTTGAAGTAACCCCAAAACGACCAGATGCTACTTGCTTGATAGACGAACGCATAGAATCGCCGTTAGGTAATGGCACATAACGCATTTCGTCCTCGCCACCCTCGCCGGTATTGCTACGGCCACCAATACGGTTCATGGCAATTGCCATGGTGCTGTGTGCCTCGTGCGATATAGAGCCGAAAGACATAGCACCTGTAGCAAAACGCTTCATGATGTTTTCAGCCGGTTCAACTTCATCTATAGAGATAGCTTCGCGATGATGTGCAAAGTCCAGCAATCCACGGATGGTGTAATGTTTCTCGCTTTGCTCATTAATAGCCTTAGCGTAGTTTTTATACGTGTTATAATCGTTGCTACGGGTAGCGTGTTGTAATAAGTGTATGGTAGTAGGATTAAACAAGTGTTCTTCGCCACGGCGTTTCCACTGGTAAATACCACCTTCTGGCAATAAACGGTTGTCGCTTTTGGCGCCAAAACCTATCCGATGTTTGCAAAGTGATTCGCGTGCTATCTCGTCTAAACCTAATCCGCCGATACGTGTTACCGCACCGCAGAAATATTTATTAACTACGTCTTTATTCAATCCTAAGATCTCGAATACCTGTGAGCCATGGTATGACTGCAAGGTAGAGATACCCATTTTAGAGAAGATCTTTAACAGACCGTCGTTAATGGATTTTACATAGTTCTTTAAAAGGTATTTAGTATCCAAGCTGGTTTCTAAAGCACCACTTTCTTTTAAATTCTCGATAGTAGCTTGTGCCAGGTATGGGTTAATGGCAGTTGCGCCAAATGCTAATAAACAAGCAAAATGGTGTACTTCCCAAACGTCTCCGGTTTCAACTACGATACCTACAGCGCCACGTAAGCCTTTTTTAATAAGGTGGTGATGCACGGCAGATACCGCTAATAATGATGGTATAGGCGCATGCTCAGAGTCAACCGCGCGGTCAGACAGTATTAATACCTCAAAACCATCGGCAACAGCATCCTCGGCATAGCGGCAAACGCGCTCAATACCTTTTTGTAATGAACCCGGGTTACCATCAGCATTAAAATAAGTTTGCAGCGTTTTAGCATGGAACATGCCGGTATCAATACTACGCAGTTTTTCTAACTGGTGGTTTTTTAAGATCGGGTGTTTAAGCGTTACGCAATGGCAATGCATTTTATCCTCGTCTAATAAATTACCGTTGTTACCTATAAAGGTAGCCAGGCTCATTACCAAACGCTCGCGGATAGGGTCGATAGGCGGGTTAGTTACCTGCGCGAAAAACTGCTTAAAGTAACTTGATAAATGTTGTGGTTTATCAGATAAGATAGCCAAAGGCACATCAGTACCCATTGATCCTATCGGCTCTTTACCATCAAGCGCCATTGGCTTAATAATGGTATCAATATCCTCGCGGCTGTAGCCAAATACTTGCTGGTAACGGAAAACCGAATCGGCACTAAGATTAGCAAATGCTAAACGCGGCTCAGTCAAATCTTCCAGTTTAATTTTATAATTCTCTAACCAACGGCCATAAGGCTGGCGCGAAGCTATTTGTTGTTTAACTTCTTCGTCGGTGATGATAACACCTTGCTCGGTATCAATCAACAACATTTTACCCGGCTGTAAACGGCCCTTACGTAAAACTGTTTTCTCGTCTATTTTTATAACACCTGTTTCAGAAGCTGCGATAACACGGCCATCGTTAGTAATGGTATAACGTAATGGACGTAAGCCGTTACGGTCAAGCACCGCTCCTACCAGTTTACCATCGGTAAAGCTAATTGCTGCCGGGCCATCCCATGGCTCCATTAAGGTAGCGTGAAACTCGTAGAATGCCTTTTTAATCGGGTCCATTTGTTCGTTACCATCCCATGCTTCAGGTATCAGCATCATCATTACGTGTGGTAATGAGCGGCCGGTATGTTGTAATATCTCAATGATGTTATCTAAACAGGCAGAATCCGACTGGTTGTTATCAATCACCGGCAACAGCATTTCCATCTCTTCATTTGTGAAGTAAGCAGATGCATAAGACTTCAAGCCTGAGTAGAACCAGTTTAAGTTACCTGTTAAAGTGTTGATCTCGCCGTTATGCGCTATCATACGGAACGGCTGGGCCAGTTTCCATGACGGGAACGTATTGGTTGAGAAACGCGAGTGAACAACTGCCAAAGCCGATGCCATACGCGGATCAGTCAGATCAGCATAATATTGGCGCAATTGGTAAGTAGTTAACTGGCCTTTATATATAATGGTTTTGCAGGATAACGATGGGAAATAAAAATCGCCCCTTGCACCCGGTATAGTCTCGGTAACTGTTTTGTTAATGTATCTTCTTAATACGTATAGCTTACGTTCAAAATCTTCGGTATTGGTAATATGGTGCGGCCTTGAGATAAATACCTGCTCAATATCAGGCTCAGCGCTGCGTGCTGTTTCGCCAATTACTGATGAGTTTACCGTTAATTTACGGTAGCCTAATTTCTGTAAGCCTAATTTATCAATTGCATTATCAATTACCGTACGGCAGGCTTTTTTAAGTGCCGATTCTTTAGGTAGGAATATCATACCCACACCATACTCGCCCGGTTCAGGCAGGCTGATTTCCAGGTAAGAACATTCTTCCATGAAAAATTCATGGGGTAGTTGTATCAGTATACCCGCGCCATCGCCCGAGTCGGGATCGCAGCCGCAGGCACCACGGTGCTCCATGTTTTCTAACATGGTAAGCGCGTTATCAATTATCTGGTTGTCTTTATGACCATTAATATTGGTGATAAATCCTGTTCCGCAAGAGTCGTGTTCAAATTCTGGCCTGTAAAGACCCTGTCGTGTGCTATCGTTCTGATCCATCGCTATACAAACGGGTTTATAAGTGTTCGTAACCACGAAAATACAGAATGCAAAACGTTTTTGCGATATAAATATTAATTTTTGGTATTCTCTTAATAATTGGCAGATAATTAGTATATTAATTTAGAATTTAATAAAATTTAAACAAATTTGATTAAATTATCGCAAATTATATGACTTACATTATATGTATTACCAATAAGTATATCTACTGATATAATAGACGAAATTGGATTTTCTTTAAATTTTTTTAGCAAAATGTAATTGCGGATAAAGTTTTTAAACCTTATTGAATTTCTTTTGGCTCCTTCCCGCGCTCCTTATGTGTTAATTAAAACGATGCCAAATCATTAAAAATGGATTTAGTATTTTTGCAAAAATTTTTAATTAATGTCTGCAAAAAATAAAGCTGTTTTTTTAGATCGCGATGGTGTATTAAACCACGAACAAGGCGATTATATCCGCCGGGTAGAAGATTTTATTATTCTTGATAATTACGATGCGTTGAAAACGCTACAGGATAAAGGTTACTTACTAATTGTTGCAACAAACCAGGGCGGCCTGGCTAAAGGATGGTATACCGAAGAAGAGCTTGCTAAAATGCATACTAAATTGCGCGAAGCTTACCACGAGCGCGGCGTTGAATTTACCGATATGTTTTATTGCCCGCACCACCCCAACTTTACCGGCGACTGCGATTGCCGTAAACCAAAACCGGGCTTATTACTGCAAGGCATCGAAAAATACAATATCGATCCATCAAAATCATATTTTATTGGCGACAGGGAACGCGATGTAGAAGCCGGTACTGCCGCAGGTGTTAAAGGGATATTAATTGACAGCGACCAGCCTATTAGTACGGTGTTAGATTTGATAGATTAATTGTTAGAAGGTTGCAAAGTTGGAATCTTACCTGTAGTTTTTTAACTTTTCAACCTTGCAACGTTACAACTTTACGACATGACGAAATACTCCGCCTACTTAAAACATATAGATACATTGATAGCCGCAATAATAGGCTACATTGTTATCCATATTTTTACAAGTTATAGCGGCGTTGGTATCTCTCCGGATTCCATTATGTATGCCAGTACGGCTAACAGCATACAGGCGCATGGGTCACTCATTACTTTTAATGGCTCTCCGTTAACGTTCTTCCCCGTGTTTTATCCTTTCTTTTTAGGGGTGATACAGTTTTTTACCCGTGTTAATGCCTTTATAGCGGGCTCTGTTATTAACTCGTGCCTGTTTGCGTCGGTAATATTCGTGACCGCTTGGATGATGGAAAGGTTCATTACACATGCCAGGATTTATAAAATATTGATACTTACGGCTATCATACTAAGCCCCGCCCTGATAGAGATATACAGCTTTTTATGGTCTGAGACGTTATTTATACTTGAGGTGATGTTGTTTATATTGGCGTATCACCATTATATGCGCTTACATACTACCTTCTCTCTACTAATGGTGGTAATTATCACCGCCGTTGCCTGTATAACGCGCTATGCCGGTATTACTATGGTTGGCGCAGGCGGGTTAATGTTATTGTTAGATGACCAGCTTACCATCCGCAGAAAAATAAAACATATATTAATATTAAGTTTTGGGTCGATATCGTTACTTGTGGGTAACCTGTTTTTGAATAGCCTTAACACGGGTTTAAGTACAGGCAAACGCCTGCCATCTATTACATCATTCAGCGAAAACCTTCATTATGCCGGCACCGTATTTTGCGACTGGGCCAGTTTTAACCAAAGTTCTGATAAATATGCCACCGCATTTGCGGCGTTAATATTAATAGCTTTAATAGCAGTCTTAGGTTGGAAAGCATTTACCGGCCGAATTAATAGTTACGAAAACATTGTAATAGCCTTCACATTGGTTTATGGCTTATTCATTATCCTGTTGGCGACATTCTCGCGGTTCGAACGGTTAAACAGCCGATTGTTATCTCCCATGTTTATACCATTATTAATATCATGTACCAGTTGGGTGCCTGATGTTTTGGTAATGATGAAAAAGAAGCTCAAATACGTTTTGGCAGGCGTTGCCTTATTGCTGATGCTGGCTTTTGATTACTCCACTTTGCAAGTTGATCTTGACCGTTATGATGATGAGCTGGATTATGGCGTGCCCGGCTACTCGGACGATAGCTGGAACACCTCTCCTTTTGTAGATTTTTTACGATCGCACAAAAATATTTTCAAGCCGGGTGTGCCTGTAGTATCCAATGCGGACGAGGCTGTTTATTTCTTTACAGGGATGTCATCCTCGCTGGTACCACATCGTTATTTTAAAAAGGATGTAGACAAGTTTTATGAAAGAAAGCATTACTACTACATCTGGTTTAAAACTTTAGACAATGTCGAACTGATTAATATCCATGATATTGAAAAGGAACATAAATTAAAACACCTTTACGATTTAAAGGATGGGGCGATTTTTGAATACAATGGCGAAGTAGTCAAATAAAAAAGTCTACCATTTTACTATTTATTTTGTTTTTAA
>JACMRC010000454.1 GCA_014376655.1 Mucilaginibacter sp.
ATAGAATCGACCTACACTGTAATTGACGCGCTATACAAAGACTTCGCCGAAAAAAACCACTGGCCGGGTATGGCTTATGGTATTGTGGTTGATGGGAAGCTGGTGCATAGCGGCGGGGTTGGCTATAGCAATATTGAAGCAAAGATCCGTGCGGATAAGAGTTCTGATTTCCGCATAGCATCCATGACCAAAAGCTTAACAGCCATGGCTATATTAAAGCTGCGCGATGAGGGTAAGTTAAAACTTGACGATCCGGCATACCTCTACATCCCCGAAATGAAGGGGTTGAAATATCTTACCAAAGATGCTACACCTATCACCATAAAAAACCTGCTTACCCATACAGCCGGCTATCCCGAAGATAACCCCTGGGGCGACAGGCAGCTGGCCGCCAGTGATGAAGAGTTGATAGCCTTGTATAAAAAAGGTATTTCGTTTTCTACCAACCCGAGCCTGGGGTATGAATATAGTAATCTTGGCTTTGCAACCTTAGGCTATATTATAAAGAAGGTTTCTGGCAAAACTTATGAGGATTATATCACCCAATATATTTTAAAACCACTGGGCATGACCCATACTTATTGGGAGTACACTAAAGTGCCAAAAGATAAGTTGGCCCTGGGTTACCGCTGGCTGGATGATAAATGGATAGCGCAGCCTTTATTGCATGATGGCGCGTATGGTGCTATGGGCGGTTTAATAACTACTATAGAGGATTTTAGTAAATATATGGCAGCACACATGGATGCCTGGCCCGTGCGCGATGATGTGGAAACCAGTCCTATAAAACGCAGTTCCATCCGCGAAATGCAATACCCGTGGGATGTGAATTATTTATCAGCAAAAGCTAAAACACCTACAGGCAGGCCTTGCCCTAATGTCAGCGCATATTGTTATGGTTTACGTTGGGCTAAAGATTGCGATAATCGCACCTACGTTGGCCATACCGGTGGCTTACCGGGCTTCGGTAGCCAATGGAACATTATGCCAGATTACGGCGTTGGTATAGTTGTTTTTGGTAATTTAACTTATGCAAGCGCAGGTGCCATTAATAACCGTGTTCTTGATACTTTGCTGGTGCTATCGGCTATTAAGCCGCGCATGTTACCTGCATCGGCCATATTGGGCCAGCGCAAAGCCGATCTGTTAAAAGTTATAAGCAATTGGGATACAGCCAAAGCCAGCGGAATTTTTGCTGATAATTTCTTTATGGATTATTTCCCCGATAAACTAAAAATTGCAACCGCTGAGGCATTTGCAAAAACCGGGAAAATAACTGCCGTAAGCGATGTTGTTGCCGAGAACCAAATGCGCGGTTTCTTTATGATGCAAGGCGAGAACGCTAATATTAAAGTAGCATTTACCTTAACGCCAGAGAACCCGGGATTGATACAGGAATATCATTTGGATGTGGTGGCGAAATAAGTTAAATAACTGCTATGAAGAAATTAAGCCTGCTTATTTTGTCAATTGTGTTCCTGTCTGGTGTAGGATATGGTAAACCGTTGGAGCCTGTAATGCAACCAAAAGTTATTCTAAAAGACTTTGATAGTTTTCTTTTCTATATAGGTGCGTATTACAAACCATATCAGGATTTTATAAGTTATGATGCCGCTTCACGGCTGATAACCAAAAAGGTGTTTTTAGAAAAACTTAAAACCGGTGATTATTTACCCTTAAGGCTAAAAGTTAACGACGGGAAACTATACTATATTCTTTACAAAATAGACCCGGACCGGTATAAAAAAATCAGTAGCTACATTGACGGTTACGCCTATCAGTGGCTTGAAAACTATGAAAAACAGGGCAAAAAGTTTCCGGCTTTTAATTTTACAGATATCAACGGTAATAAATACAATGCCGCCAATACAAAGGGTAAGGTGTTAGTTGTAAAATGTTGGTTTATAGGCTGCCAGCGTTGCGAAGAAGAGATGCCCGAACTTAACCAATTAATGGCCCGGCATAAAAACCGTAAAGACATCATTTTTATAAGCCTCGCACCCGACTCAAAAGTCAAACTGCATGCATTTCTTAAACGTAAGCGATTTGATTATCCAATAGTTGCGGGTCAAAATAGCTTTATCGAAAATAAATTAAAGGTAACTGCTTATCCAACACACCTTATCGTTAATAAGCAGGGTATAGTTGTAAATGTGGTAGATGATCCTGAAGATATAGAATGGGCGTTACAGCACCGGATATAGTAGTTTTCCCTTCCGTCAAACCTATGTAAACATCTTTCTTCAAAACAAAATGTCCGGCTGTTTTGTCGTACTTTGTATAAGATGATTACACAGATTAATTTTGATTACACCGATTATGGTTCGTCAAAAATCTGTGAAATCAAACATGAATCTGTGAAATCAAATAATAATCATGAGTAACTACAACGATCTGACACCCGAAGAAGAATATATCATATTACATAAAGGTACCGAGCGCCCTTTTACCGGCGAGTTGTTAAATAATAAGGCCGAAGGTTTATACGTTTGTAAACGCTGCGATACACCGTTATATACATCCGAAACTAAATTTGAATCGCATTGCGGCTGGCCAAGTTTTGATGATGAAATACCCGGTGCGGTAAAGCGTGTACCTGATGCGGACGGACACCGTGTTGAAATAGTTTGTGCCAATTGCGGTGCCCACCTGGGGCATGTTTTTGAAGGCGAATATCTGACACCAAAAAACACCCGCCACTGTGTTAATTCGGTGTCTATGAAATTTGTTCCAAAAGCATAACAATTTTTTTGCTGATAAATTTAACATGGGGTTAATCTTTCTTTAACTCACTATTAATCACTGTTTTCTACTCTCCACAAAAAGTTTGTGAATAACTTATAGGTGATGTGCAAAACTATCACTAACAATCAAAATCTTCAAACCATATCTTTGAATTATAAGTTCTTTAAAGCTATCCAAGTTATCGGCGATCCTTGTCGGTAAGAGCAAAAAAAAGAAACCTTTTACCAGCTGGTAACGGGTGGATATACACTGTTAAAAGTAGTCAAGTAGGGATTTGTGAGGGTGATTGTTTAGAGTAGTTTAAGGTGATAAATTTAGGTTTGTCATTTTTTAACAATAACTGCTCGGCGGCATTGTCGGCTAAAATTACCAGAGTTGTTAAAGAAAGTTTAGAATTGAAATATTAAAAGTTAATAAAGCGCATGGCAGAAGAAACAGAATTATTATTAAGAGAGAACAAGGATCGTTTTGTTATTCTTCCTATTAAGTATCCCGCTATTTGGGAGATGTATAAAAAATGCGAAGCCAGTTTCTGGACAGCCGAAGAGATTGATCTTTCTGATGATTTGAAACATTGGGAAGGCCTTAATCCGGGCGAGAAACATTTCATATCGCACATCCTGGCTTTCTTTGCCGCCAGCGATGGTATTGTGAATGAAAACCTGGCGGTAAACTTTATGAGCGAGGTGCAATTGCCGGAAGCACGTTGCTTCTACGGTTTCCAGATCATGATGGAAAACATCCACTCTGAAACCTACGCTTTACTGATAGACACTTATATTAAAGATGCTACCGAAAAAGATCGTTTGTTCCACGCTATTGATACCGTACCATGTGTAGGTAAAAAAGCAGAGTGGGCACTGCGCTGGATAAACAACGGAAGCTTTGCCGAACGCTTAATTGCTTTCGCGGCGGTTGAGGGGATTTTCTTCTCGGGTAGTTTCTGCTCTATCTTCTGGTTAAAGAAACGTGGCTTAATGCCGGGCCTTACTTTCAGTAATGAGTTAATATCCCGTGATGAAGGTATGCATTGCGAGTTTGCTTGCTTACTGTATAGAATGTTAGATAACAAACTATCAAAAGAAGCTGCGACTGCTATCATAACCGATGCGGTTGAAATTGAAAAAGAATTTATCAGCGACGCGTTACCGGTTAGTTTAATCGGTATGAACGCTAAGCTAATGAGCCAATATATTGAGTTTGTTGCCGACCGTTGGTTAGGCGAGTTAGGCTACGATAAAGTTTACGGCGCAAGCAATCCGTTTGATTTTATGGAGATGATATCCCTGCAAGGTAAAACCAATTTCTTCGAAAAACGTGTAGGCGATTATCAAAAAAGCGGCGTGTTAAATGTAGGTGGCGGCGACAATAAAGGATTCTCTCTTGATGAGGATTTTTAGATAGTGAATAAAGAATATCCAGTTAATAAATAAATAGTAACCCGGTTGGTTCCAGCCAGCCATTAAATGCCAAGATTATGTTCGTAGTAAAAAGAGACGGTAAGCAAGAGACTGTAAAATTTGACAAAATAACCGCACGCATCGAGAAGCTGTGCTATGGTTTAAACCCCGCGCTGGTTGATCCGGTTGATGTGGCTAAAAAGGTAATTGAAGGTTTGTTTGATGGGGTTACTACATCAGAGCTGGATAATCTTGCTGCTGAGACAGCGGCATCGTTAACCACAAAGCACCCGGACTACGCGTTACTGGCATCGCGTATAGCTGTTTCTAACTTACATAAAAACACCATCAAGTCGTTTTCAGAAACGATGGGTAACCTGTATAAATATATCGACCCTAAAACCAGCAAAAATGCTTCATTGCTTGCTGATGATGTTCATGATATAATTCAAAGAAATGCTGAAGAACTGGATAGCAGCATTATTTATGACCGCGATTTTGGTTTTGATTACTTCGGCTTTAAAACCTTAGAGAAATCATACCTTTTAAAACTGGATGGTAAAATTGCCGAGCGCCCGCAGCATTTGTTTATGCGCGTATCGGTAGGTATCCATAAAGAAGATATTGCAAGCGCGATAAAAACTTATAACCTTATGAGCGAGCGTTGGTTTACCCACGCTACACCTACATTATTTAATGCAGGTACGCCAAAACCACAAATGTCATCATGCTTCTTGTTAACTATGAAAGATGATAGCATTGACGGCATCTATGATACTTTAAAACAAACGGCTAAGATTTCACAAAGTGCAGGCGGTATCGGCTTAAGCATCCACAATGTGCGTGCTACAGGTTCATACATTAGCGGTACTAACGGTTCCAGCAACGGTATTATCCCAATGCTGCGTGTATTTAATGATACGGCACGTTATGTAGACCAGGGTGGTGGCAAGCGCAAAGGCGCTTTCGCTATTTATTTAGAGCCTTGGCATGCTGATATATTTGAGTTTTTGGACCTGCGTAAAAACCACGGTAAAGAAGAAATGCGTGCACGCGATTTGTTCTACGCACTTTGGGTGAGCGATTTGTTTATGGAACGCGTTGAAGCTAACGAGGACTGGAGCTTATTTTGCCCGCATGAAGCACCCGGATTAGCAGATTGCCACGGTAAAGAATTTGAAAAACTATACAAACGTTACGAGAAAGAGGGCC
>JACMRC010000455.1 GCA_014376655.1 Mucilaginibacter sp.
GGCTGCCTGCAGGTATTTTTGTGTTTCTAAATTATCAGGGGCCTGTTGCTGCGTTTGTAGAGCCAGTGATTTTAAGGCATCCCAGTTTTCGGTGTTTTGGTAAACATCCATTAAAATTGTCCGCGCGTAAATATTCCCCGGCGATAAAGATATAGCTTGTTGCAAGTTGGTTATTGCTTCGGCATACCGGTGATGCTGGTTTAAAAACCTTGCGTAATAAATATAAGCGTCGGGGTAATTAGTACCATAGGCTTGTCCCATTTTAAAATAGCTTTCTGCTAAAGCTGTTTGCCCGGTCGCGGCTTTTAATATGCCGAGGTTAACATACAGGCTAAAATAGTTTGGCAATAGTTTTAAGGCACGGGTATAATAAATATCGGCTGTAGCATAATCGCCGGCGGACATTTTGCTTAACCCATAGTTCATTAAACCCCTGCCATTGTTTGGGCTTTTTATAGTGACATCATGCCATAGGGTATCTTCGTTATACCAAACCTTGTTACGTTGCCAGGTAGCATAGGCGCTTACGGCAAGTACAACGCATAGTGCCGTTGGCAGAGCTGTTTTATATTTAGGCAGATAGTTTTTAACGAGTAAGGCAATATTCCAACTAACGCTTATTAAAAGCCCTACAAATGGGAAGAACATCCGGTGATCATTCAATACCTCGGCCAATGGGATAATGCTTGAGGTGGGCAGTAATGCCAAAAAGAACCACAGTATCCCAAAGCTTATCGGCCTTAGTTCCTTTTTGCGCGAGGTAAAGAATGCTATTGCCAGCATCACCAAAATAAATGCCGAACCGGTTATAAAGCGCCAGTCGGACATGCCGGATATCAATCCCCAGTCTGAATCTGCGCTCAATCCATTCGGCACAAAAAACATTTGGAAATAATGGGCTATTACAAAGGGCTGGCTGATTAAATATTGCAGGGGTGCAGTACCGCCCGGCTGCCAGGTTTTAGGAGTGAGGTGGCCCTGTAGCCAGTATAGGAAACCACAACAAATAAAAGCAGGCAGCGTCTTTTTAATAACGTTAAGCAAGCGTTTATTAAAGATCTCGGCCAGGCTTAATTGCTCCTCAAAAAACAACACGTAAAAAAACAACATAGGTGCAAACATAATAGCCGTTGGCTTGGCTAATGTGCCTATAATTATAGGGATGTGATATAAGTAAAACCTACGGCTGCGTTCAGAATACTGATACAGTACAAACGCAGCTACCACAGCTAACGTAGATTGGAGGTCGGACCGGGCGATAACATAATTTACTGTCTCGGCTATTGCCGGATGCAGCAGATAAAACGTAGTGGCTATAAGGGCGACGTAGGTGTTAACCTTTGCATCAGGTGCTGTTAAATTAAATATTCTCCTAAAAAACCAAACCATTAACAAGCCTTGCAACAAGAACAGCAGGAAAGTATCCAAATGGAAAAAGAACAGGTAATAACCACCGCCCAGCCAATAATCAATAGCAAGCGAAGTAGTTACAACAGGCCGGTATGATTGGTTTTGTGGTAATGCGCTGCTGGTACTGCCATCTGTAAAAAACAGCGGGATGTTATGAATATTGCGGATATAAACGTTGTTTTGGATGGTATGCGAATCGTCAAAATGAAAATCGTTTTGAAAATGATTGGAATAGGTGATAGTACATAGTACCATCATTATAAAAACCGTCCACCAAAATTTTCGTTTTTTCATTGTGTTTACGCATTAAAAATAGATAAAAAGGATTTAAAGTCAGCGATGCTTATCCAATAGCTTAATATATAGTCGCTAATTTTTTAATTTAGCGGTCTATGGAAAACAGTTTGTCTAAATATCAAAAGCTGGTGCAGCGCAGCACCGGCCACTATAAAGCATTTCTTTACGATTGCGATGGGACCCTTGCCGATAATATGCCCGTACATGCTTTAACTTATATACAGGTAGCTAAAGATAAAGGTGTAACCATTACCGGCGAGATCATTGATGAATTTGCGGGGCTGCCGGTGCCTGCGGTGGTAAAAGAGATCAACAAGCGTTACAATACAGATTTCGATCCCGAAGAATTTGCCGAGATCAGGCTGAAATTATATCACGATGAATATATTAATAAACTGTTACCTGTTGATCACGTAGTTGATCATTTAAAGGCGCACGTTGGCAAGGTTAGGATAGCCGTAGTATCCGGCGGTACCCGTGATGCGGTTGAAAAGACATTAAAAGTGTTAGGCATTGCCGACCTGGTTGAAACTTTGGTTTGCGCCGGCGAAACCCCACGCGGTAAACCCTTCCCAGACCCGTTTTTAGCGGCTGCCGAAAAATTAGGTATTGATCCTAAAGATTGCCTGGTATTTGAAGATGGCGACCCGGGCGTACAATCTGCAATTGCTGCAGGTATGGACGCTATACGGATAGACCAGCTGGATTAAAAACTATCGCGCAAAAAATTCTCTTCGGTATTGCAAAACAACGACGAATAGATCCTTACACCTTTATTATTGGTTTGTAACCGGCGTTTCATGTGTACTACCGGGTGCGATGTTTTGATATTAAGCAACGCGCTGATGTTTTTATCGGCGTGGATGGCCCAGATCTTTTGCTCACCCTCGGTTACTTCTACGTTGTAAAACTCCTTTAGTATTTTAAATAACGAGCGGTTCTCTAAGCTCCTTGATGAAAAACGAGGCAGATCGACATTAGTTATAAAAGTCTCCTCGTACAAAACAGGTGTTTCATTAATATGCCTTAAGCGCGAGAAGAAAATGCAACCGTTTTTACTTTCGCTGTCATCAATCGGGAAAAAGAAATCAGCAGGCCAGTCTTGCTTAATCGGTTTTTGCAGGATAGTGGTAGTTAGTTTTTGCGTGCCAATGCCGGCAGTAACGCCACTTACAGACAATATACCCAAACCTGTTTTAGGCTCGGAAACAATACTGCCCTTACCATGCTTGCGGGTAATGTAACCCATATTGGCCAGCGCAGAAAGCGCCTGCCTGATAGTAACCCGGGTGGTATCGTATGAGCGGCAAAGCTCATTTTCTGACGGTAAAAGGTCGCCGGTTTGATAGTCGCCGTTTTCAATGGCGGCCCTCAGGTCCTCAATTACTTTTTTATATAGGTGGATTACTTCTTTTTTACTCATCGTTTAGGCGTGGGTGGAACTACAAATGTAGTAAATGTTAACTTAAATCACTGTAAACAAGGTTTTAAAAAGTTTAACAAACAACTTGTATATACAAGATAACTTTTCTATGTTTGTTTTTATAAACCTGCATCATCCCC
>JACMRC010000456.1 GCA_014376655.1 Mucilaginibacter sp.
CTGTTTATATACGGTTGTGTTTTTTTACGGCCCGCGGCAACTGCTTTTGTAAAATCATCATAGCCATGATTGATCTCGCTTTGCAGTATAGCTTTCTCTTCGGGAGTTAAAGGGCGACTGGTGTTACCCAAATCTGCAAATTTGCCGGTTTTAACGCCATCGAAAGTTACGCCCAACTTATCGTTAAATAGCTTTTGCATATTGGGCAAAATGGCAAATATGCCTATAGAGCCGGTAATGGTATTTGGCTGCGCGAATATAGAATCGGCCGCGCACGAGATATAATATCCACCCGATGCTGCCACATCGCCCATTGACACAATAATAGGTTTAACTTTTTTAGTCAGCATCACCTCGCGCCATATCACATCGCTGGCTAATGAACTACCACCCGGCGAATTAACCCGTAACACAACAGCTTTTACTTTGCTATCCAACCTTACTTTACGTAATGCCTTTGATATCGTTTCAGACCCAATACTATTATCATCACCTTCGCCGCCCCCAATATCGCCCGATGCATAAACTACCGCAATGCGGTTAGTCGATACGTCCTTACTATCCTCGTCGCTGCTCTTAGTGTACTCGGCTAATTCAACGCTATTAATATCTTCCTTAGCCTTTATGCTTAATCGTTGTTTAAGCTCGGCTAACAGCTCATCTTTATATTTTAAACCATCGACCAGCTTGTACTTTAAAGCATCCCCAGGCTGTTTAATACGCATTTGGTTGGCATAGTTAAACAACGAATCTTTGTTTATACCTCGGCTTTTAGAAATACCGGTTAAAAAATGATCGTATAGCGAACCCAAATACGAAGTAACCTGTAAACGGTTAGCATCGCTCATTTTGGTTAGTACTAAGGGCTCTACAGCGCTTTTATAGGTACCTACTTTAATAACCTGTGCCTCTATGCCCAACTTATCTAACGCACCTTTTAAAAATGTTACCTGCGAACTAAAACCGCTAAACTCAATAAATCCTTTAGGGTTAATGTAAACCTTATCAGCAACTGATGCCAGGTAATAAAACCCCTGGGTATAGATCTCTGCGTATGCTACAATAAATTTCCCTGATTTTTTAAAGTCGATTAACGCGTTACGGATCTCTTCGGTAGTGGCCTGGCCAGATAGCATGTAGCTTTCGTCCAGGAAAATGCCTTTTATTTTATCATCGGTTTTAGCCTTTTTAATATTAGCTAAAATATCTTTTAAGCCAATAGACTTATCCTTATCAAACCCTAAAAAGCTTAAACCCGCCAACGGATTATTAGCCGTACGCTCTGCAATTGGGTATTTTATATCAATATGTAAAATTGAATTAGCATCAACCGTAACATCCTTATCACTACCAGCCGCGGCTATAATACCAACAATAACTAAAATAATAATTATGGTTGATAAGATAATGCCGACAACTGTTGCCAACACAAATTTGAAAAATTGCTTCATTTACTATTATAAATATTTATATCTATGCAAACTTAATAAAACCTTATGGTATAATATTAAGAGCATAGTCTATAATATTTGTTACAACAATGAATAACGTTTTTTTACTATTGGGTAGTAACCTGGGCGACAGAAAATTATTTCTGCAGCAGGCCATACTGCATATTGCTTATGATATTGCGCCTACCCAAAAAACATCGTCGGTTTACGAAACCCAATCATGGGGAAAAACCGACGAGCCCGACTATTTGAACATGGTTATTGAGTTAGAAACTGAACTATCGGCAAAAACAATTTTAGATAAAATATTGGCAATAGAGCTGGTGATGGGGAGAAAGCGGGAGGAGAAATGGGGCTCACGTATTATTGATATCGATATTTTATATTATAACAATGATATTATTGATGAGCCGGGGCTGCACGTACCACACCCGCAATTACATAACAGGCGCTTTACTTTAGAGCCGCTTGCAGAGATAGCGCCCGACTATATTCACCCCATTTTAAAAAAGAACAACCTGTGGTTGAAAAATGATTTGAAGGATAGCTTAATTGTAAAAAAATTATAAATTTGAATTTAACTATTACGATATGCCGGTTGATTTAACCAATCTTGATCTTGACCTTACCCTATTGCAAGAAATTGCCGATGGCAGCGATGAGTTTATTGTTGAATCGATAGATATGTTTTTGCAGCAAACCCCACCTTCTTTACAGGATGTAAGCAACGCTTTCGACGAAATGGATTGGGCAACAGCCGCAGCTGCCGCGCATAAAATGAAAGCTACCTTAGGCTTTTTTGGAATGTTAAATAGCCAGGCATTAGTACAACAAATTGAGTTAAGCTGCAAGACCGGTACTCCCGATGTTATGGACTTAATAGGCAAATTGGACCAGGTGCAGGCATTGTTAGCTGCCAACACTGTTGCTTTGTTACAAATAAAAGAGGAAACAGCGGCTAAGTTTTAAACCTGCTCTATTTTAAAGGTATAACTCTCCATAATTAAATTAGCTAATAAGTTTTTACAAGCCAAGTCAACTTTTTGATGTGCTACTTCAGCGCTATCAGCCTCAATTTGTAAGGTGATGTGTTTGCCAATGCGTATGTTTTGAATTTCGGCAAGGCCTAAATTTTTCATACTGCCGGTTACGGCTTTACCTTGTGGGTCAAGGATCTCTTTTTTTGGCATTACATCTATTTCAGCGTGAAACGTTTTCATGGAGTAGTTTTATTTAAGCGACATTATAAGCAGTTAAACATTTTCTTTTTGGCTGCTTACAACACCTTTATTAGCTATTTTAAGTTGAACAATTGATAAGGTGATATAGATAAATATGACCACCGGTATAGCGGCAAATTTAAAAAATAGAATCAATATAGCTGCAAACAGCAACAATAAATACCGATAAAGATTCCTGGGGTCGCGGTTTTTAAATTTCAGCGACATTAAGGGCAGTTCTGCAACCAATAAAGCACACATTACAATTACCAGCACCAGTAAACTATATTGGTTTAATATGTATTTATTAAGTAGTGGATATTGTTCTATTATAAAAGGCAATGAGGCAATAAGCACACCATTTGCCGGCGTTGGCAACCCGATAAATATATCGGCCTGGCGTGTGTCGGTGTTAAATTTAGCCAAGCGCAATGCCGAGAAAACGGCAATGGCAAAAGCCAGGAAGCATAAATAAGGCCCAATTTTTTCTATCTGTGGCGATTTCAAAAACAACTCGTACAAAATAGCAGATGGCAATAAACCAAAGCTCAGCACATCGGCTAACGAATCCAGATCTTTACCTATACCCGAAAAAGACTGTAATACACGGGCCGCAAATCCATCAAAAAAATCAAATATTGCTGCCAGGAAAAGGGCGTAAGCCGCCGTGATCAGGTCGCCTTTAAATGCAAAAGCAACGCCTACACAACCACTAAACAGGTTGAAACAAGTTATTGCATTAGGAAGATGTTTTTTTACCCGCTTTTTCATTTAGGTTCGAAGGTATTAGTATTAACTTAATTAATCAATAACAATTGATTAAGTTTAGGTTGATCGGGTTAATTAAATATATGTTATCCAATTAACCTGATCAACCAATACTAAAATTAAGAATTCATTGATATTAAGAATTCTTCGTTAGTTTTTGTACCTCTGATTTGGCTTTGTAAGAATTCCATAGCCTCAATAGAGTTCATATCAGCCAAGTGGTTACGCAATATCCAGATACGTTGCAAGGTTTCTTTATCTAACAACAAATCGTCCCTACGTGTACTTGAAGCAGTGATATCAATAGCCGGGAACACACGTTTGTTTGATAGTTTTCTATCCAACTGTAACTCCATGTTACCGGTACCTTTAAATTCTTCAAAGATAACCTCGTCCATTTTAGACCCGGTCTCGGTTAATGCTGTCGCGATGATGGTTAATGAGCCGCCATCTTCGATGTTACGGGCCGCGCCAAAGAAACGCTTTGGTTTATGCAACGCGTTAGCATCAACACCACCCGATAATATCTTACCAGATGCAGGCGCTACCGTATTGTAAGCACGAGCCAAACGAGTAATAGAATCTAACAGGATAACAACGTCATGGCCGCACTCAACCATACGTTTTGCTTTCTCTAAAACAATATTGGCAATTTTTACGTGGCGCTCTGCAGGCTCATCAAACGTTGATGAAACAACTTCGGCGCGTACGCTGCGGGCCATATCGGTAACCTCCTCGGGGCGCTCGTCAATCAATAAAATGATCAGATAAACTTCCGGGTGATTTTTAGCAATCGCGTTAGCCACATCCTTTAATAACATGGTTTTACCTGTTTTAGGCTGCGCCACAATTAAACCACGCTGGCCCTTACCTATCGGCGAGAAAAGGTCCATGATACGGGTTGAATAGTTACCCTGGTCTGTAAATAAGCTCAATTTCTCTGACGGGAAAAGCGGCGTTAAGTGATCAAATGGCACACGGTCACGCACTTCGGCAGGGATGCGGCCGTTAATGGCTTCAACACGCACTAACGGGAAGTATTTTTCGCCTTCTTTTGGAGGACGGATACTACCGCGTACGGTATCGCCTGTTTTAAGGCCAAACAATTTTATTTGCGACTGTGATACATAAATATCATCAGGCGATGTTAAATAGTTATAATCAGACGAACGCAGGAAACCATAGCCATCAGGCATGATCTCTAATACACCTTCGTTAACAATAACGTTATCAAAATCTAAATTTATAGCAGGCTCCTGGCTTTTTTGATTAGGCACACGGCGCTCAAATTTCGGCGTGCGGCCTTCGGCAGCCGGGTCGGCAGACGTAGTTGCAGCTATTTCGCCTTCCTGCTCTGGCGATTGAGCAATTGGTTCGGTGGTGGCTACTTCTTCCTGTCCTTCGCTTTCGTCGGTTTGTGGCTCGTCGTCTTGCAGGTCAAATAAGTTGGTATCGTCCAATGGCACCTCAATGCGTGGCGCATTAGTGTTTTTTACAACACGTATTCTGTTACGTGTTTTCTTTTCGCCGGTTTCGGCTGTATTGGTAGTGCCTATTGGGGCGTAATTACTTTCTACTACTTGTTGTTGCGTACGGGCAGCTTCAATAAGCTGCTGCATTTGTACAATATTTGATATTAACTCTGGCTTCCTAAGGGTGTCAGCGTCGGCAATACCTAAACTTTTAGCAATTTCGCGCAACTCAGAAACGAGTTTGTCGTTCAATTCGGTTGTATCAGACATGATATGAATTATGGTGTCAAAAGGGGTTTTTTATTACGATATTATTCGTGAATCTTAAATGTAATATACTCGGATGTTTGAAAGAAGTTTGTTTGCAGCTTGTTTGAAATGTTTAAATCCAGGTATATTTATTAAGATAATTAAACGTGGAATTTTAAAATTCTTTCTTTAGTGCAAGAAAAATTCAAAGGATAACTCTGCAATGGTACTCAATTATTTTAAATTATCAAACTTTTAAAAAAAATATCTTACAATAGGCCAACACTTCAGCTAATTTTTAGTTTTTTTGGGCATTCAAAAAACTTACACTTCTCTATCAATGATATCGCGCCAACAGCTTATAGACCAGATCAAACAAAAAAAATCATTTCTATGTGTTGGCTTAGATACCGATATTGATAAGATCCCCGAGTTTTTAAAGCAATACCCCGACCCTATCCTTGAGTTTAACAAGCGCATAATTGATGCTACAAAAGATCTTTGCGTGGCTTATAAACCCAACTCGGCTTTTTACGAAAGTTACGGTGTTAAGGGCATGCAAAGCTTAATTGCTACCTGGAAGTATTTACCAACCGACTGCCTGAGCATTATTGATGCCAAGCGAGGCGATATCGGTAATACATCCGACAAATATGCCCGTGCTTTTTTTGATGAAGCTACATCAGGTATGAGCTTTGACGCTATTACCGTTACCCCATACATGGGTAATGACAGCGTCACCCCATATTTAAAATACGATGGTAAATGGGTGATTATTCTGGCGCTAACGTCATCAGCAGGTAGCAAAGATTTTCAATACCTGCCAACGGATGATGGCCATTTATACGAAACCGTAATTAAAAAAGCCAACACATGGGCAGGTGCCGACAGGATAATGTACGTAGTAGGCGCCACCAAAAGCACCGAGTTTACCGATATACGTAAATACGCTCCCGATAACTTTTTACTGGTACCCGGTGTAGGCGCGCAAGGCGGCAGCTTACAGGATGTTTGCCAATATGGTATAACTAAAGATTGCGGCTTGCTGGTAAACTCATCGCGCGGAATTATATACGCCGGCAACGGCGAGGACTTTGCTGATGCGGCAAGAGCCGAAGCGCTGAGGCTACAGCAGGAAATGCAGGTGGAGTTGGAGAAAGCCAATATCATATAAGCCCCACCCAAAACCGTCCCCGGTGGGGAGGGCTTAAAAATTTTCAATTGGAAAGGCTCCCCTACCGGGGGAGATTTAGAGGGGGCTTACACTGATATCTTCCCTTCCACAGAATCATCCAAAGTTTTACCAATCGCTGCGCCAGCCAATTGTTTAATAAAGGCTACAGCGTTGCCGTGTTTATTGTCCCAATAGTAGGCTTTGGTAGGTTCTAATTTTATTACAGCTATACGTGGGTCGTCCTCCCCTTCGGTGAACCAAACTTTTAATATCGGTTTCCAAAATTCTTTGATCTTTTCTTTATCGGCGCTTAGGGTGGTAATGCCATACACATTCAGGTAATCCGAATATTTTGATCCCTGGAAAAACAGTTGTGCTAATGGTTCGCGTTCTAATTCATGGTAAGTTTCGCTATCGTTAGCTATTAGGAACCATAGGTTGCCCTCGTCGTCGACATCCTGTACCGTCATAGGTCGGGCCGATGCAGGTAAGCCGGTTTTAATATTACTGGTAAAAAAACAGGTTTTGGCGTCTTCTGCCAGTTCTTTAAGTTTGGTTATGGCTTCGGCACCATTAAGGTCTTTAAAATTATCTTCGGGTTGGTTTTGGTTAATGCTGTTCATAATGTAGTTTTTAATAGATGTATTAAAAACTTACCAATTATGATGCCGAAGGCAGAAAGTTATTTAAACTTTTGGGGAATATAATTACGCAAACTCCACCTTACGCTGCGGGAATTTCTCGGCATAGTTAGCTACCATATTTCTAATATAGTCGTTACCGGGGTATGGCGTGATATAGTTTTTAAGCTGTTGTAAGCTCTCTACATCAAAGTATTGCGAAATATAACCCATCCCATAAAATTTGCCTTTTTCGACAAGGATACAACTATGCTCGTCATCGGTACGGCCATCATCACGGATAGCGAAGGTTGGCAGCGCCTGGTTCAATTCGTCAAGCGCTAATTGTACTTTTTGGTTATAGCTTTCGGCAGTTTCTATGCCGGTGCAGGCGCATTGGCCTTTAGCGGTACCTATGCAAGGCTCGGCATTGTTTTGGATAAAGCAAAGCTTAGGGCAAAGGCTAAATGTGTCTATCAATTGATTTAATATCGCCCTACCCTCCAGCATGGTATTACAGGTATATATCGCTCCTGTATACTTACGGTGTTTATCAACCGCCAAGCGCATATAGCCACGTTGATCCTCAAACATATATAAACCATAGGCATGCTCAAACCGCTTAAGCGACCGGTTATACTTTGGCCAAAGGCGTTTTATCTCGACAGCCTCTAATACCAATGCTATCAGCTCGGTACCGCAAACCTGGTGCGTTATCTGGTGGATCTCTTTTAAAAAACCCTGGCGCTGCGACCCTGGATTATTACCCGTAAAATGACTGGTTACCCGTTTCTTGATATTCTTAGCCTTGCCTACATATATCACCTTGCCTTTATGGTCATGGAAATAATATACACCGGGGCTATTAGGCAGTTCAACCAACGCTTTTTTAGGAAGATGCGGCGGTAACACCTGCTCTTTAGAATTTGCCTTTAGGGCTTGTTTAATGTGGTCGTCCTTATCATTGCGCAGCAGCAGGCTAAATAGTTCGGCTGTGGCATCGGCATCGCCCATAGCACGATGGCGGCTATCGTTACCAATACCTAAATGGCGGCAAAGTTTACCAAGGCTGTATGATGGAAGCCCCGGTAGTATTTTACGGCCCAGCCTTACGGTGCATAGTTTATTGCTTTGCAGATCGTACCCCGCAGCAGCCAAATGGTAGCGCACAAATGAATAATCGAAATTAACGTTATGGGCAATGAAGATCTTGCCATGCAGTATGTGGTAGATATCAGCAGCAACGTCTTCAAACGGCGGCGCTTCGGCTACCATTTCATTAGTTATACCCGTTAACGCGCGGATGTAGATAGGAATATCCCTGCGGGGATTTACAAGCGTACAATAGCGCTTGGTTACCTTTTTACCATCGTGTAAACAAATGGCAATTTCGGTAATACCGTTTGCGCTGGCATGCCCCCCCGTGGTCTCAATATCTACAATTGCATACATATCCAAATGTAGTAGATTTTACTAATTTTTTTAGTGAAATATAAAATATTTATTTTGCTTAAAAGGGTGTCAAAGGAGGCTCTCGAAGTATGCGCGTGGGCCTTTACGCTCACCCCTGCCTGCCGGCAGGCAAGGCTTCGACGGGGCTACCCATGACATGCTGCTAATGTAACCTTACCGACCTATCGCAGTATTATCACACTATATCACACTGTATCACACTATATCACATCATTATCACACTGAATCACGCGCTATCACAGCGTATCACACTGTATCACAGTAAGTTTTTAACTTAAATAGCTGTGTATTAACAGGTTGTTATAAAAATGGAATTTATGCGCTTTTGGGTTGAGTTGAAATGCCGCAAAAGTTGGCCGCTTTAAAAAGAGCAGGCGTTTGCCTATATACAAAAATACAAAAAATATCACAGAGATAAAATGCACCCGATGATTATGGCAGCAATCATTTTTAAACGTGATTTTTCCGGAACCTAAGCGTGTCATTGCACCTTCAAAGTCCCGCCGGGGTTTGATAACTCAGCATAACAGCCACCCGAAAACAAAAAGAGCCGCCCGATATATCCGGACGGCTCTACTAATCTTTAATCTTCAATCACCAACAACTATTTCTTCTTAGCCTGCACTTGTTGTTGCGCACGCATCATTTCTTCCATTTTAGCGCCGAAGCCTGATTTTTTCTTTTTATCCTCTGGTTTCTTTTTGTTTTCCTGGATCTGGGCGTGGATCTTTTTATCATCAACCATTAAACGGATAACATACTGCTGTAAGAAAGTAAGCATGTTAGCCAGGAAGTAATAATAATTTAAACCTGCCGGGTAGCCGTTAAGCGCGCCTAAGAAAATTATCGGCGTGATATAACCAATGTATTTCATCTGCCCGCTTACGCCCGAGATCTGGTTGTTAAAGTAAGTATAGATCAGCGTTGATACCGTCATCAACACACACATTAAACTTAAGTGCTCGCCAAGGAACGGTACGTTAAAACCAAAGTTTATAAATGAATCATAAGTCGATAAGTCATGCATCCACAGGAAACTCTGTCCACGCAGCTCGAACAAGCCCGGGAAAAAGCGGAAGAATGCAATAACAATAGGCATCTGCAATAACAACGGCAAACAACCACCTAATGGGTTTACCCCGGCCTTTTTATAGAGCTTCAGATATTCTTGTTGTAATAATGTGGGATTATCCTCGCCAACCTTAGCTTTAATCTCGTCCATCTCCGGTTTTAATACCCGCATCTTGGCCATTGACAGGTAAGATTTGTAAGTAAGCGGCGATAAAACTAATTTAAGGATGATGGTTAATGCCAGGATGATGATACCATAGTTCCAGTTAAACTTGGTTAATACGTCAAATACCGGTTGTACCGCATAGCGGTTAATATATTTTAACGGCCCCCAGCCCATATTAATTTGCTTTTCAAGGCTATGGCCCTGTGCCTGCAACATTTTGAAACGATTTGGGCTAAAGTAAAAGTCAAGCGGGAAAGTACCATCAGCATTACGTGCTAATACCAAGTTAGCCTTAAGTTGTTTAATATCAGCATGGTTTGAAGTATCTGTACTTACCGTAAAACTTGATTTGCTGAAACCATCTTTTGATAACAATACGCTTGAAAAGAAATGTTGTTTAAACGATACCCATTGCATTTTTTTATCAGCAATATCTTTTTGGTCGTCTTTAGTATCGCCTAAATAATCATAATTCTTTTCAGTATCAAAGTAGCCTATGTAAGAGTTCTGCTGATCAAGCGTATGGCCTTTTTCTAATTTATGCAGGCTGCTTTCCCAATTTAAAGTAATACTGCTGCTGTTAGCTATTACATTATCCAGGCCAACTGCTTTAATGGTAAAGCCCACTTTGTAGCCCTCGCCTTTTAAGTTGTATACATAATCAATATACTGTGTTGGGCTGTAGCTTAAACGCATGGTTATGGATGACGAATCCTGACCGGTAACCTGTAAACCTTCTACACTTGGCGTAAAGTAACGCTCGTTAGTGTTTACATTGGCAGATCCGGCACCGAAGCTGAAACCAAATTTATTGGCATCGCCATCAAATAAAACCAATGGCTTTTTATCAAACGTTTTAAAGTTTTTTAACTCGACCGAGTAAATGCGGCCACCGCGGGTGCTTAATTTTAAGCGCAGGTCCTTATTTTCTAAGGTTATAAGCTTTTCTGTGCCGTTTATAGTAGCACCAAACGGGCTTTTTAAAGCAGCCGAATCAACAGTTGGGGCTGCAATTTTAGCTGTGGTATCAAATTTAGCTGTAGTTGCGTTTTTACCTAATTTCTTTAACGAGTCTTGCTTTTTTAAGTTTGCCTGTACTAAAGCCTCTTTTTTTAAAGCCTCGTCGCTTGGTTTTAAAAACCATACCGAACCGGCAATAATGATCATGATCAGGAATAATCCTGTAAAAGTATTTCTATCCATTTCTATCGTATCGTACTCAAATTAACTATTTCTTGCGGGCGTAAGCCATCGAAGCGGCGACAAAGTTAATAAAAAGTGGGTGCGGATTAGCAACTGTTGATTTTAATTCGGGATGGAACTGCGCGCCTACAAAAAACGGGTGGTTTTTAAGCTCAACAATCTCCACCAAATTATTCTCGGGGTTAAAGCCCGACGGGATCATACCAGCCGTTTCATACTGCTTTAAATAATCGTTATTAAACTCATAACGATGGCGATGGCGCTCGGTAATATGCTGCTGACCGTATATTGCGAATGCTTTGCTGCCTTTCTTTAAATCGCAGGCGTATGAGCCTAAACGCATGGTACCGCCTTTGTTTACCACCTTTTTCTGCTCTTCCATCATGGCTATAACAGGGTTTGGTGTTTCCGGGTTCATTTCTGTACTGCTGGCATCTTTTAAGCCTAATACATTACGGCCATACTCAACCACGGCACATTGCATACCTAAACAGATACCGAAGAACGGGATATTATTTTCGCGTACATAACGTATCGCTTCTATTTTACCTTCAAAACCACGTTCGCCAAAGCCCGGTGCAACTAATACACCGTGTAAGCCTATTAATTTATCAATAGCATTATCAGGCGTTAATGATTCAGAAGGGATATAAGTTACTTTTACCTTACATTCATTTTTAGCACCCGCGTGGATAAAAGATTCTATGATTGATTTATAAGCATCGGGCAGTTCAACATATTTACCTACCAGGCCTATCTTAACTTCGGATGTAGGGTTTTTAAGGCGACCTAAAAAGGCTTTCCAGTTTGTTAATTCAGGCTCAATTTTATGAGGTAATTTAAGTTTGGTTAATACCGTTTTGTCCAGCTGCTCTTTAAGCATCAGCAACGGCACATCATAAATGGTTGATGCATCGATTGACTCGATAACGGCATTGACATTAACATTACAGAACAACGCAATTTTTTTGCGGATATCCATATTTAAATGATGCTCTGTACGGCAAACTAAAATATCCGGCTGGATACCATACTCTAACAACATTTTAACCGAGTGTTGGGTTGGCTTAGTTTTTAATTCGCCGGCTGCTGCAAGGAAAGGAATCAATGTAAGATGGATAACCAACGAGTTACCAGAGCCTATCTCCCACCTAAACTGGCGCACCGCCTCAATGTAGGGTAACGATTCGATATCGCCTACGGTACCACCTAATTCGGTTATTACTATATCATATTTGCCGTCCTCGCCCAATATGCGAATGTTGCGTTTAATCTCATCGGTAATATGCGGTACAACCTGTACGGTTTTACCTAAAAAAGCACCTTCGCGTTCTTTATTAATAACGTTTTGGTAGATACGACCGGTAGTAATGTTGTTGGCTTTTGATGTTGGCGTATTCAGGAAACGCTCGTAATGGCCAAGGTCCAGATCTGTTTCGGCACCATCCTCGGTAACATAACATTCGCCATGCTCGTAAGGGTTCAATGTTCCCGGATCAATGTTGATATAAGGGTCGAATTTTTGAATGGTTACGCTGTATCCGCGCGATTGAAGGAGTTTGGCTAAGGAAGCCGATATAATGCCTTTTCCTAACGAAGAGGTAACACCGCCCGTAACAAAGATGTATTTAGTCATGATTTTTTTTGAAAACCGGCCCCGATTTATATCGGGGCTAATTGTTGTTGTACGGGATACAAAAGTAAGAATATTTTTGGTGTTTGGGCTTAAAAAATGTAATTGTTGATAAGGCGCTGAATGTTAATTGCTACGGTGATTTTATTTTAAACAAAAGGAGAAATATTTTCTTTCTACATAACTATAAGTCTACATCACCATGAAGAAGATATTAATATTAGCTGCCTTTTTATTTATTGCTGATACAAATTTTGCGAGCGATAAACCCAGGGACGGGTATCAAAATTACCTGTACTCTTTAAACCTTGTATCAAAACTATTTTCAAGATTAACAGAAAACGCCGACCTTATTATCCGTAAACCCGCCAGGCTAAGCATGGCAACTTTTGCAGTTAACTTTAATAAAAAAGTGAGGATCTTGATCATCAACCAAAATAACCTGATCAACCTGATTAACAGAGGCGGCTTTAAAGATCATCACTTTCCAAACTCGCTACGGGTGATGCAAACCAATGTGGTTGATCTTAACAAGATACTGCTGGATAACCGCCCGCTGGTAGATAATTTAAGAATACCCCATTTTAACAGCGCCGAGATCTACGATAAACTTAACCTGCGTATTTATGAAAACGATGAGTTGTTAAGACAAGCTCACAAAAATCGCGGCAGCAAAGACTTTAAGCGTAAGGTAGTTGATAATTTATCGCAATCGGTAGTGATATTGAATGAGTGCTATGGTAAGGTGGCGGCGTTGTATAGTAAGGTGAAGTAGAAAATTGATTATATTTGCTATAATAAAGCCAACTGCTATATAAATGATTTGCAAAGAAACATTATTTAGTGATCATGCAATCACTCAAATGTTTAAAAGAAATATATCAGTTGACGATGTGAAATTCGCACTTGTTAATGGGGAATTAATAGTCACTTATGTTAACGATAAGCCTTTTCCCAGTTATCTTTTATTAGCATACGTTGGTAATAGACCTATACATATATTAACAGGAAAAGACGAAACATTAGAAAGATGCATAATTATTACAGCTTATGAACCAGATGAAAGCATTTGGGAAATTGGTTTTAAATTAAAAAAGAAATAACATGGAATGTACATTATGCCAGGCAGGCACTACCGAAAAAGGTAAGGTAACAGTTACCTTAGAAAGAGACGGTGCAATTGTTTTGATAAAAGATGTACCGGCAGAAGTTTGCACTAATTGCGGTCATTATTATCTTTCGGAAGATATTAGCAGGCTTGTTTTAGAAAAAGGCAATGAAGCTATTGCAAGTGGTGCTGAACTTGAAGTTTTCAAGTTAAAAGTTGCTTAACTGTCTTTATAAATTTAAAAGCGGTGCCAATTTGTCTAAATCCTCCGGCGTATCAACCGCATACGTTTCCAACTCCGTTTCGGCAACTTTAATACGGTAGCCATTTTCTATCCAGCGCAATTGCTCCAGACTTTCGGCTTTTTCTAATGCTGAGATAGGTAATTTGGTTATTTCCTGCAAAACATCTGCACGGTAGCCATAAATACCAATGTGTTTAAAAAACGGGTAAAACTCAAGCCAGTTAGCCTGCTCCTCGCCACGGATATGCGGTATAGCCGAGCGAGAAAAGTAAGC
>JACMRC010000056.1 GCA_014376655.1 Mucilaginibacter sp.
AAATCCCACATCGCAGGTGCTCAATATTAATGAGCGCCTTTATTTGGTTGATTGTGGCGAAGGCACGCAACAGCAAATGCTGCGTTTTGATATAAGGGGAAGCCGCATAGACCATATCTTTATTAGCCACCTGCACGGCGACCATTACCTGGGCCTGGTAGGTTTATTATCGTCACTACATTTAAACGGGCGGAAAAAAGCGCTTAAACTTTTTGGCCCGCCGCAGCTGATGGAAATTATCGACCTTCAGTTTAAATACTCTGAAACCCGGTTGCAATACGAATTGGAGTTTTATCCAACCGACTCAACTAAATCGGAAGTTATTGTGGCCAATGAGGATGTTACCAT
Source organism: Mucilaginibacter sp. (assembly GCA_014376655.1). Lineage (GTDB taxonomy): Bacteria > Bacteroidota > Bacteroidia > Sphingobacteriales > Sphingobacteriaceae > Mucilaginibacter. The sequence continues at coordinate 349 of JACMRC010000056.1, forward strand.
AGAAACTATCCCACTTGACCATAGGATAGCTTGTACCGGGTTTTTATTCAGAGAGAAAAAACGTTTACGCAAATTATTGAAAGATGAACTGGAACGTTTACAAGTGCCGGTTGAGTTTTTTACCGCGCTAAAAAAAGGAGCAGACTATACTGATAGTAAAGGCAAAGTTTATAAAAATGATACGCTTACCACAGATTCGGACGCGCCAAAAACTTATGCTTATTGCTCTGATACCATGTTTAACGAGCAGTATTTCGGGCAGATAAACAATGCTGACCTGCTGTACCACGAAGCCACTTTTTTACATAACATGCTGGATAGGGCCAACGAAACCCACCACACCACCGCCCTGCAAGCAGCCCAAATTGCGGTAACAGTTAATGCTAAAAGATTGCTGATAGGCCATTTTTCGGCACGTTACAAAACGCTGGATGAGTTATTGGAGGAAGCACAAAGTGTTTTCCCGAATACGGGGTTGGCTATTGAGGGTAGGACATTTGCTATATGATTTTTTTGTCAATTGCGAGCGACGTACGAGCGCGGAAATCGCAAGGAGGAAATTGGCGAACTTTGTAGCGTGCGATTGCCACGCTACGCTACCCATGACATGTTGCTAATGTAACGCTTCCTAAATATCGCAGTATTATTACGCTATATCACACTGTATCACATCATTATCACACTGTATCACAGTAAGTTTTTAACTTAAATAGCTGTGTATTAACATATTGTTATAAAAATGGAATTTATGCGCTTTTGGGTTGACTTGAAATGCCGCGAAAGTTGGCCGCTTTAAAAAGAGCGAGTGTTTGGCTATATACAAAAATACAAAAAAATATCGCAGAAGTAAAATGCCCCGGATAATTATAGCAGCAATCATTTGCCTTACTATTTGCAAATCATTTTTAAACGTGATTTTCCTGGAACCTAAGCGTGTCATTTATGGATCACTAATCCTTTTTATTACCCCCGCCAAACACCGAGAAGTGTACATAGCGTTTAGGATTTGCTTTCAGATCAAGAAACAGTAAGTTTAAATTATCAGAAGCTTCCTGTAAATTTTTGTACAGCTTATCATCATTCATCATTAAGCCTAATGAGCCTTTGGTGCTGTTTACATTTGCAAGGGTAACTTGCAGGTCGGCCACAGCTTTGTTGGCATTATCCAAAGTTTGTTTAATATTTCCGTTGGCCAAATCGCCGCTAAACTTCTGGAAGTTATCTGTTACTTTATTTAAACCGGCTGTAGTAATTTTTAAATTGCCCGATACGGTTTCGGCGTTAGCCAATATCCCGTTAATATGTCCCGTTTGCGCACCTACAAGGGCATCTATCTTTTTGGTTGTACCTTCCAGTGTTTGCAATGAGTTAGCTATACTGGTAAAGCTACGGTCCACATTTCGTTGAAAGTTAGGGTTCAATATTTTATTAATAGCAGCCAATGATGAATCTAACTTGGTCATTAAATTCTCTGCCTTGGTTTGGATAGGTTGCAGGCTTTCTGCTAAACTGCCCTGGATGTCTGCCCGTAAGGTATCTTTGTTTTCGGCGTATTGTTTACTATCGCCTAATAAAAATACAATGGCTTTGCTACCCAATAAATCGGTACTTACCAGTTTGGCAAGTGTGTTAACCGGTACGTTATATTCGGTTTTAATTTTAAACTCAACGGTAGTGCGGCCATCTTCGCCCAATTGCATTTTTGAGATATGACCAATAGGGAAGCCGTTAACCAGCACCGGTTTTGACACGGTAAGCCCATCAACACTTTTATAAACCGCATAGAATTTGTTGGAGCCGGAGAATATGTCGTTCCCTTTTAAAAAGCTGTAGCCTAATATTAACACTGCAATGGCAATTGTCGTCAAGGCACCTATTTTGGTCTCGTTTGATATCTTCATATTGTAACTGTGATGTTGATCTTAAGATTTACGTATTATTCCTAAAACGGATGAATATAGCGTGTATCTTTTTTACTTGCTTATTTTAATTTAAAATCTTACACCACTATAACCAATTATCTAATTACTTGTTCTACTTTATCTTTATAAACTTGTATAGAATGCACAATTGTATTTACTATTGCTTCCTGTCCTTCTTCCGAATTTAAGTACTCTTCTTCCTCCGGATTATTAATATATCCTATCTCAACCAGCACAGAAGGCATGGCGGCATGGCAAAGCACATATAAGCTTTGTTCGCGTATCCCTTCAAGCCTTCGGCTATCGTTGTCAACAAATTCTGTAGCCAGGATGTTGGCCATACTTATGCTGCGCATCCTGAACTTTCTGTTATACTCGTTAGATAATATGATAGTTAAAGGGTCATTGGGGTCAACGCCACCGTTATCTATATCTTCTTCTAAAGTGTTTGATTTAATTTCGTTTTGCTGCTCCCGGGTTCGCTTTAAAGCATAAATTAACATTAAAACTCCCTTGCCCGACCTATCTGCCACCCTTGCCGTTTTATAAATAGCTTTACCTCTTTTAGTGCCTACTCTTTCGCGTATAGTTCTTTCCGGAAGCGAGTTACAGTGAATAGAAATAAACAGGTTGCCTTTATTTTCATTGGCAATTTCGGCCCTTCGTTCAAACGACACATCTTCGGGCGTTTTGCGGGTAAGTACGGCATTTACACCAACTACATTTTTTTCTATGGCTTTTTGCAATTTAAGTGCAACGGAAAGCGTTACTTGTCTTTCGGTAGAGAAAGTGCCATCAGCACCACGCGAAAAATGCCCGGGACCGGTGGTTTTATCGCCGTGCCCGGCATCAACAATAACGGTTTTAAGTTTGAAGCCGCTATTTAAAACTGTATCAGTTACCGTGGGGACTAATGTGAAAGAAAATAACGAAAAGCAAACGGGTAATGCCAATAAACCAAAAATCAATCTTTTCAATGCCTTATTTTTCATTATTTTTGAACGCTGTTAACTATATCTGCAAAAATACTATTCATAATCAATTTTGAAATTTACCAACTTAATTTTTCTATTTGCAATTATTTTAATGGTTAATGTAATAGCTTATGCTACTAATAGCAGGGCTGTTATTAAAAGATCAGTTGCAGATACAATAATAAAGCTTGATTCTAATAGAAGGCTCCCTAAGCCCACTAAAGATAGGAATTCTAACTCAACTTCTGCTACAAAAAACGCTGCTAATGGGAAGCTTATTGCATCTGATACCTCAAAAAACAAATCAGATATAAATAGCGAGATCAAAGATATTGCCGATTCAAGCTATAATGATGTTAAAACAGGCATAAGTTACCGTATTGGTAATGCCCGGGTAACTTATGGTGATTTTGAGCTGGATGCAGAGTACATACGGATCGACAGGAAAAATCACCTGATATACGCAAGTGGCCTCCACGATAAAAAAACCGGTAGATATATAGGCCGTCCAATATCAAAACAAGGTAAGGACGAACCTATAACATCCGATTCGCTAATGTTTAACTATGAAACCAAAAAAGGTAATTCATGGAATATTTATACCCAACAGGACGGTAACTATATCTCGCACGGGCAGGCCAAAAAGCTAAACGAAGAGGAGGTTGCCCTTGCCAATGTTATTTTTAGCGCCTGCGATAAGCCGTCGAGAGGAGAGGATCCGGATTACGGTATAGTTATTACAAAAGGCATAGGCGAGACAAAAAGAATAATTTCGGGCCCGGCTTATTTAATGATTGAGGGCATCCCACTGCCAATTGGTGTGCCGTTTGGTTTTTTTCCGAAGACAGATACAAGATCATCAGGTTTGATAATACCCACATTTGGCGAGGATGCCTCATTAGGTTTTTTCCTGCGGGATTTTGGCTACTATATAGGCCTGAATGATTATATCGACCTAACTAACTTGGGTACATATTATTCAAACGGATCGTATGAGGTAAGTAGTTCTATGAACTACATGAAAAGGTATAAGTATAATGGCAACTTAGCGTTAAGCTATGGCTCGCACAATTATGCATTGCCAGGTGACCCGCCAGCGCGCGATTTTCATATTTCATGGCAACACAGCCAAAATCCAAATGCAAGCCCGGGTAGTACCTTTAGCGCTTCTGTAAATGCAGGTACATCAAGCTTTTATAGGAACAATCCAGCTTCAACGGGGTATAACTTGCAACAGCTTACACAAAATGCTTTGCGTTCAAGTATATCGTATTCAAGAACCTGGCCCGGATCGCCTTTTAACTTAACTACCAGCCTTTCGCATAGCCAGGATCTGACACAAAAAACCGTTTCGCTTGAGTTGCCTAACGTTAACTTTAGTATGGCAAGTATAAACCCATTTGATAGAAAAGACAGGGTTGACGAACAAAAATGGTATCAGAAAATAACGATGGCTTATACCATGACGGCAACCAACCGGATAAACAACTTGCCCGAGTCTGAACTTTTTAAGAAAGAAACCCTGACCAAGAAAATGCAAAACGGTATTCAGCATAGCGTACCGCTCGGATTAAATTTTAACCTGCTTAAATACTTTCAAATTAACATAAATGCCAATTATAATGAGCGCTGGTATTTTCAATCAATAAAAGAGCATTTTGCCAGGGCCGATTCATTGGTTATTGATACCATCCCGGGCTTTACAAGGGTGGGTAATTATAACATGAGTGCAGGCTTATCAACTAAAGTATATGGTATGGTAACCTTTAAAAACAGCAAAATTATGGCTATACGACACATTATCACACCCAGCATAGGGTTTAGCTATTCGCCGGATTATTCTGGGCTTGACAGGCCTTATAACAAGCTGATAGTAAGTAATGCCACTATTCCATATCCGGTTGTTTATCAACGATATTCAATATATAATGGGGCGGTATATGGCGGGCCGGGCGGTGGCAAACAGGCAGGTATAAGTTTAAGCGTCGACAATAATTTGGAGGCCAAGATAAGGGCAAAAAGTACAGATACCGTACAGGAGGACAGGAAAATACAATTGCTGCAAAGTTTGTCATTTAATACTTTTTACAATTTCGCGGCCGATTCTTTAAACTTGTCACCGATTTCTGTATCGGGGCATACCGGTTTATTTCATGACAAAGTAAACGTAAGCTTTAGCGGTAGTTTTGATCCCTACGTTACCCAGGTACGCGATTCGATTACTAACGGGCAGATCTCAAAATATATAAGGCAAATAAACAGGTTTACCTGGCAGGATGGCAAAATACCTATGCTAACTAACTTTAGTTTTTCTGTAAGTGGTACTTTAAACCCGGCAGCGTTTCACCCGTCACAAAATAATAACAATACTACTGCAGACCGGGTAAATACCCTGGCAAATGCTACGGCGCAGCAAAGACAAAGTCTGGCATTACTTAACAGCGATCCAAGTGCGTATATTGATTTTAACATCCCGTGGAACCTTACGCTTAATTATAATTTTAGCTATTCTAACGCATACATTGCCAGCCAGACAGCCAATACTATAATGTTAAGTGGTGATCTAAACCTCACCTCTAAATGGAAAATACAATTTAATACTAATTACGATTTAAAAGTTGGTCAGTTAAGCAGCGCAACCTCATTCGCTATCTATCGCGATCTGCATTGCTGGGACCTATCAATACAATGGCTGCCGTTTGGTTACTTTAAATCATATAACGTTACATTAAGGGTGAAATCGGCTGTTTTACAAGCGTTGAAACTTAGTAAACGGAGCGATTACACCAGTAATGCCAACTTTAATCAATAACACCAATGCTTGCAGAGATAATAACTATAGGCGACGAAATATTAATAGGGCAAATTGTTGATACCAATTCGGCATGGATGGCGCAGCAGTTAAATAGTGCCGGCATCCGTGTAAAGCAAATATCATCTGTATCTGATGATAAGCAGCATATCCTTACCGCATTAGCAGAAGCCGCGGAAAGAGTAGATATTATATTAATAACAGGCGGCCTTGGCCCAACTAAGGACGATATCACCAAAAATACACTTGCCGAATATTTTGGTGTTGGTATGGTTGAAAACGAGGCGGCATTAAACAACGTGCTCAAAATCTTCGAAAAGTATAACCGGCCCATGCTTGATATTAACAGGTTACAGGCAACTGTACCGGCTAACTGCGAGGTTATTGTCAATAAAAATGGCACCGCGCCGGGGATGTGGTTTAATGTAGATGGCAAGATCTATGTATCCATGCCGGGCGTACCGTTCGAGATGATGTATATGATGGAAGAGGAGGTGATACCTAAGCTTAAAGCATCATTTAAACTGCCGTTTATTGTTCATAAAACCATTTTAACAGTAGGCGAGGGCGAATCATACCTGTCAGAAAGAATTGCCGATATTGAAGACGCTTTACCCGCACATATTAAACTGGCTTATTTACCAAAGTTGGGCCAGGTGCGTTTGCGTTTAAGTGGCCAAGGCTATGATGAAGTAGCGTTAACCGGGGATATTAATAAACAAGCGCAAAAAATAGTTGAGCGCGTAGGCGCTTTTGTAGTAGCCGAAGAAGATATCCAGATAGAACAAGCGATATTAAATTACATGGCCAAAAAGGGGTTTACCCTTTCGGTTGCCGAAAGTTGTACAGGTGGTTATATATCGCACCTGTTTACCCAACATGCCGGATCATCAAAAGTGTTTTTTGGCGGGGCTATTTCATATTCGTACGAGTTAAAGGAAAGCCTGCTGGATGTTAAACACGAAACTTTAACAAAATATGGCGCGGTAAGTGAAGAAACCGTTACCGAAATGGTAGAAGGCGCGCTGCGTAATTTTAAATCAGATTTTGCTATTGCCGTTACCGGTATTGCCGGGCCGGACGGCGGGATGCCCGATAAGCCCGTCGGAACGGTTTGGATAGCGGTGGCGTGTGCAAAAAAAACTGTTAAAAAGAAATTCACATTCGGCTCCAAAAGACAGCAAAATATTGAAAGGAGCGCTACAAGCGCATTATTTATGTTGAATACTTTACTCAAAGATATTGAGAAGTAAGCAATCTTTTATCTAATTTTGACCAAAGAACTATATTTTATTGTATGGCTAAATATCAGCTGTTGTTGCCGAAGATGGGTGAAAGTGTTGCCGAAGCAACTATAATTAAATGGCTTAAAAACCCGGGCGATTATATTGAGGCCGACGACGCAGTAATGGAGATTGCAACTGATAAAGTTGACTCTGAAGTTCCATCACCGGTAGCAGGAAGATTAGTTGAGAAACTTTGTAAAGAAGATGACGTTGTACAAGTAGGGGCTGTTATAGCCATTATTGAAACAGACGAACCTGAAAAATCAGCCCCGGCACCACAAGCGGCTGCTGCATCAGCTCCACAGCCGGTAGCTGTACCACAACCAACGCCTGTTGCTGCGCCTGCACCACAACCTGTTTCCGTACCACAGCAAACTTATCAGCAACCTGCGCCACAACCCGTACCAAGTATACCCGGTATAGATCAACTTGCGCAAAGTAACGGTGCGTCGGGGCAACCTGCAGCAGAAGTAAAAAATGAATCAAGATTTTATTCGCCTTTAGTAAAACATATAGCCTTACAGGAAAA